>DATHBC010000685.1:0-12441 GCA_035296345.1 Pyrinomonadaceae bacterium
GTTGATAACTGATAACTGATAGTTGTTTTGCTTTACACTATCAGTTATCAGTTATCAACTATCAGTTGTTTACAAAAAAACGTTCCCCGAAATTTCGGGGAACGCCTTAAGTCAGAAATTGACAATGTCCACTTATGACTAAAAAGTTCTACATGACAGGAAAGAACTACACACCGATTAACCTACCCCTTGCTCGTTAAAACCAAACCTACCCCTTGCTCGTTAAATAACCCTTGCTCGTATAAAATCCCTTGTTCGTAAAAATATTATTGCTGTCTTTGTTTTTCGATTTCCGCCGGACTCTTTGAGGGAGTGCCGTCAGTCGCCGTACTTAAAAAGCCGCCGAGAACCAGAATCGCCGCGATGATGACAAATGCCGCGACGCTTATCAAAGCCCAGATGACTCCTCTATAAGACTTTGCCGTATCTTCGCGAACCGCTCTGTCCTCGCCGTCCACGCTTATAACGTCTTTAGCCATTCTTCCGTATCTCCCTTATCAAAAATCCCGTGCCGCCTGCCGGCGAACGCACCTTTTAAAGCAATGAGCGTGCCAGAGTTTCGATAACGGCAAAATCGCCGAGAATACAAGGCTCAGACCTGAATTTCGGCGATTTTATGAAAAATAAATGCTTGTATTATTTCCAAACAACGCTGGAATGATTCGATACAAAATCAGCTATCTATCTGTGTCTCCGCATTTTGCACGATGACCGTATTCGGCGGATACATCTCAACGCTGGCGCGAGACAGCGAATTTTTGATTTCGGTCGCCACGCGGTCGAAAACTTCCATCGGTTTCGCCTCGTGCGTGTTTATCCAGAAATAAATCGCCAGATTCACGCCTTCGGAAGACAAATCTGTGACGTAAACGTTCGGCTTCGGTTCTTCCACGACGCCTTCGACCGTTTGCAGGGCGCTTTTGATGGTGCTTCTGACTTTTTCGATGTCGGATTCGTAGCCGATGCTGATTTTCAGGTTCATCCGGCGGTTGGCGCTCGCGCCGCGAATCGTCAGCGCCGTCGCGTACATATCGCCATTCGGAATCAGAATCAGTTCGCCGTCGTCTTTTCTTAATTGCGTGGCGCGCACGCCGATGTATTCGACCTTGCCCTGATTATTTCCGACGAAAAGATAATCGCCGATGCGAAAAGGCTGCTGCCACAAAATCAGAACGCCCGACAAAAGATTGTTCAGAATATCTTTCGTCGCAAAACCGATGACGAACGACGTAAAGCCCAAGCCCGTTATCATATCGCCGAAGCCGAAAGTCGGGACGACGACCGTCAAAGCCGTAAAAATGCCCAGCACGACAATAAAAACCACAATCAGCCGGCTGAACAAAATTCGCAGGCGATTGTCCAGCTTCGTTCTGCCGGAAGCCGTCCAGAAAATCAACCTGACGATTCTGGCAAGGATGAAAAAGATTCCCAGCACCAGAATTCCCGCCAGAATGTAAGGCAAACGCTCGAATATCGAAGCCACGATGTTGTTGATTGACTCGTATGTGACGTCTTTTATAGTCCAGGCGTTCTCGATAATTCTCGAAGTATTTGAGTTTTGCAATAACATAATAAAAATCTAAGCTTACATATATGCTCTTATTCAGCGAAAGGTTGGATACTTTATCCGCTCGCTTTGACATTCAAACTCATTAGAATTAGAATAATTCTAAATCGGAGAAATTATGCAATTACATAAAACGAAAAACGGGTTATCGCCGGAAACACGCGAGAAAGTTATCGGAATTTTAAACGCGCGTCTGGCGGACGCCAGCGATTTGAAATCGCAGGCGAAACAGGCGCACTGGAACGTGAAAGGAATTCATTTCTTTCAACTGCACGAGCTTTTCGACCAGGTCGCGACAGCGGTCGAAGCGCATATGGATTTGATTGCCGAAAGAGCGACGGCGCTCGGCGGAACGGCTCTGGGAACGGTTCGCGTCGCGGCTCGGAATTCGACCTTGAGCGAATATCCGCTGGAAATTAACGACGGCACGGCGCATGTCGATGCGCTTTCGACCGCGCTGGCTGATTTCGGCAACGTCGTTCGCCGCAACATCGACGAAACCAACGATTTGGGCGACGCGGACACGGCAGACCTTTTTACGGAAGTCTCGCGCGAGATAGACAAGCTTCTCTGGTTTGTCGAGGCGCACATTCAAGCTTAGAAAGTGAAAAAGTGAAAAAGTGAAAGAGTGAAAAAGCGAGTTGAGCAATAATTCAACAAAACTTTTTCCCTTTTTCACTCTTTCACTCTTTCACTTTTTCACCTTTTCACTTTTTCACCTTTTTATTGGTAATCGAAAACGATATTCGCAAAGGCTTTGACGCCGACGTCGAGACGGCTGTCGTCGATGAAAAAATCGGGCGTGTGATGCGCCGCCGCTTCTTTCGGATTTTTGCCTTTGGGCATTCCGCCGACAAAAAAGAAAAACGCGGGCGCTTTCGTGCCGAAATACGAGAAATCCTCCGCGCCGGTCGTCCATTCGTTTTCCGAAACGTTTTCTTTGCCCGCCGCTTTTTCCAGCGAAGGCAGCATTTTTTTGACGAGTTCGGGCGTGTTGTAAGTCACCAGCGTTTTCGTCTCAATCGAAACTTCGGCGGTCGCGCCGTTGGCTTCGGCGATTTTCTGCGCCGTCAGCTTGATTTTTTCGTGAGTGTCTTTTTGCATCTGCGCGTCGAGCGTTCTGATGGTTCCCGCCATCGTCAATTCTTCGGGAATAATATTTTCGCGCACGCCGCCGTTGATTTTGCCGATGGTGATGACGACCGGCGCTTTCGTCAGTTCCGATTGACGCGAGACAATCATCTGCAAGCCGTTGATAATTTGCGAGGCGACGGCAATCGGGTCGACGCCGTGCCAGGGCTGCGAGCCGTGCGTCTGCCTGCCTTTGACCTTGATTGTAAACCAATCGGCAGCCGCCATCGTCGCGCCCGTTTTATATTTGATTTTGCCGATTTCGGTTTGCGAATTGATGTGAATGCCGAAAATCGCGTCGATTTTCGGATTGTCCATCACGCCTTCTTTCACCATCAAAGCCGCGCCGCCTTCTTCGCCGGCGGGCGCGCCTTCTTCGGCTGGCTGGAAAATAAAGACGACCGTTCCTTTAATTTTATCCTTCATTCCCGCCAGAACTTCCGCCGCGCCCAGCAGCATCGCCACGTGCGTGTCGTGCCCGCAGGCGTGCATCACGCCGACCGTCTGACCGTTATATTCGCTTTTTTCCTTCGAGGCAAACGGCAAATTGTTTCTTTCGGTCACGGGCAGCGCGTCCATATCGGCGCGCAGCGCGATGGTCGCGCCCGGCTGATTTCCCTTTAAAATCCCGACGACGCCCGTTTTCGCGATTCCCGTGCGGACTTCCAGACCGAGCCGGCGCAAATGCGCTTCGACGTATTTCGAAGTCTTAAATTCGCGGTTCGAGAGTTCCGGGTATTGATGCAGATGCCTGCGCCATTCGACGACTTTGGGCATTACCTTTTCGGTCGCGGTATTTATTTCATTGCTCATATCTATACCGAAAATGTTAGCGGAAAAAGATAACAACAGAAAAGCGGCGGCGGCGAGTATTTTTTTCATTGATTGATTCTCCGGGATTTGAACGTTTTAAATTTTAGTGCAGATTAAACAAAAAAGCGACAATCGGCATAAATCCGCCAATCGCCGCTTTCTGATTTTCGCAAAAAAAATTACTTTTGCGCTCTTTGTTTTTCCGCCACCGCCGCGCGCAGCTCGTCCATTGTCGAAACCGGTCCGTGAACGCCGGCGATTTTATCGACCGCCAGCTTTTTCGCTTCAATCCATCCGGCAAAATGAACGGTCGTGTCGTTGGCAATCGGCGCGTCGCCGTTTGACGGGCGATTCAGCAAATCGCCCTGAAACAGAATTTTTTCGTTCGGCAGATAGGCGACGAGCATTTCGTCCGCGTGCGGTCCCGAGCCGATGTCGAGAATTTCCACGGTCGTCGCGCCGTCGGTTAAAACCCGCCTGCCGTTTTCCACTGTTTCGATTTTCAAAGGCTGCGGGCTGCGCGTCAAAGCGTCCGGGTCAATCGTGAATTTGCTTTTCGCAATCCGTTCGAAAAAGCTTTTTTCGCCGGGCGCGGCAATCAGCGTCGCGCCTTCGGCGATGTAGGTGCGGATGCCGCCCGCGTGGTCGTCGTGATGATGCGTGACGGCGACGTAGCGAATCGGTTTATCGGGAAAAGTTTTTTTGATTTGCTCGATTGCCGAGCGCGAAACGTTGTCGCCGCCGGGCGCTTCCATCACGAAAATATAATCCTTAAAAGCGACGAACAGAACGTTGTAGCCGCCCGCGTTGACGGTATAAACGTTTTCCGCGAGTTTATTGAGCGGCTGAGCGGGCGAAAAAGTGACGGCTTTCATTGCGGCGGGCGCTTTAAATTTATCGTCGCCGAGCGTCGCGTTGAAAACGACCTGTTCAAAGCGCAGTTCCTCGGTCATTTCGTCATTGACTTTCGTAATTCTTCCGGTCGGAATCTGCTGCCCGTTTTCGTTTCGATAGCCCGTGTAAATCGTTTCAAAAACGACGTCGCCGAAAAAAACGTCCGTTCCCATTCCTTCAAATTTCGAGAGCAATCCCGTTTTTTCGTCGAAATACAGAGTGTTTTCCGCGCCGTCTTCGTTCGCGTAGCTGATTGCCGTGTGCGGTCGCTTGTCGAAGTCGACTTTTCCGACGTAGCGCAGGCGCGAAGCGCGCTCGACGGCGTTCAAAACCCAATACTGCGGCAGCCAGCGCATCCGGGAACGAAGCGCGGCGGGCGGAATGTTCGGTCTCGCCGCCGAAGTATTGCGAATAAAGTCGAAGCTCACGCCCTCGGTTTTATCGACGGCTAAACCGCTGTGATATTTGAATCCGCCGGGATAACCGCCCTGAGCAGCTTGAACGAAACGGTTGTTTTTTATATCTACGGTCACATCAATTTGATAAGGCGTTCGCTCGGCAAAAAACGCGCGCCGGCTTTGATTGCGCTGAACCGTGTCGCCGACTGCCCTGAGCGAAAAATTCTGTATCGAGCGCAGATTTTCCAATCCGCCGTAAGCTGTCACCGCTTTGTCCAGAACCTCGCGCGCTTTTTCATAAGATTGTTTAGTTAAATTTTGAGCGAAGATTGATTGAGCGCAAAAAATAGTCAAAATCAGCCCTAAATACAGTTTTTTCATTTTCTTACTCCTTAATTGCCTTTAATCAGCGGTGTCTGGAACGGCATAACTTCCGCTGACACTGCGAATGCTTCCTGATAAACAGGCTAGACTGACCCGGTGTTTTAACGCAGGTACGGGGCTACATTTCCGGCTATCGTCTTTATCTCTTTCCTTGTAAGCTCAAGGCGGGAAAACGCCGCCCAAGCCTCGCGCGGCAGAAGGTTGGGGTTGGAGCCGATCGCCGCGTCCGAGCCGTAAAGAATCCGCTTGACTCCGATCTGGCGAATCCGCTTGACCAGAAGGGCTGAAATCTCAGCCGAATTTGCGGGAACGGCGACAGTCGTTACGTCAAACCAAAGATTCCGCGCCCGCCGGTCTTTTTTCGCCGCCGCCTCGGCAAGCACTTCGAGCACCGAATGGGCTTGCGGGTCGTCAAAGCCCGGACCCGTGCCGGCGAGGTGAGCAATCTGTACCGGAATATCGGGAGCGAAAGAAAGCAGTTCCAGAAAGAGGCGCGCCTGTTCAGGTCCGTAGGGACGTTGTTTGGAAATCGAAGCTCGCATATGCACGACGATTGCCATTCGATGCCGATTTGCCGCCTGGAAAACTTTCTTTAATTTTTCGAAATGCTCCGAAACTTCCATCTGCGCGTCCGAGTTGCCGAAATGCAGCTTGATTCCGTGCCGGAGATTCGGGTTTTTTGCGCATCGTTCCAGTTCTTCAAGCGCATATTCCTTGAGAGGATTGAAGCCGCAGAATGCCCGGAACCGCTTCGGAAACAGGGCGGCTTGAGAGCCTACCCAGTCATTCTCTTCCTTAACTTTCGCATACTCGTCCTGCGGCTCGCGCCCGGGTCTCCCATAAGAAAACGCGGTAGACAGGAGAACGGCGCGCCTGATGCCGGCGGCGTCCAGCAGCCCGGCGACGTCCTGAGCCGTGACCGGCTTTATCTTCTGAAACTCCGCCATAGCCGGGCTGAACAGGTGCTGATGGTTATCCGCCTCGGGAGTGACTTGTTCAGACCGGGAAGACTGCCCGCTTTGAGCGACCGCGGCGGCACAAGCCAAAAAGAGCAGCGAAAGAACCCGAAAAACTACAAGCAATCGTTTTATCATTAAGAGATCTCCGAACAAATAGTTACTATTCATAAACACTGCCGGGTCATGTTTTGCGACCAGAATAATCTGCGCCTTCGGAAACCGGCAACGGCGTTTTCGTAATCAGACTTTAATCAAAAAAATCGGATTCGAACTTTCTTCAATCTATAAGCGCTTTCGGGGCAGAACCGACTTTTCAGGCAAAGCCGCAGATAAGCTTATTAAACCGGCGTCCGTCCTCGGCAAATTTACTGCTGCTTTTTCTCGATGTGCGAGGCGGCAATACGCGGCGCAATCGAGTCGAGCCAGCCGTTCATTTCTTCCTGCGTGTAATATTTTCCTTTCAGCATCACGCCCGCGCGGTTTTCCGTGTGGGAAATATTTTCCAGCGGATTCGCGTTCAGAAGAATCAAATCGGCGCGGCTGCCTTTCGTAATCGTGCCGACCGTCTTGAGCGTGCCGAAAAACATCGACGGATTTTTCGTCGCGGCTTCCAGCGCGGCGTAATTCGACAAACCGGCGTCGGCGAGAGCCTTCAGCTCGCGGTGCATCGTAAAGCCGTAGAGCCACAAAAATTCCGGCGTGTCCGAGCCAGCCATAATCCTGCCGCCGGCGTCGTAAATCGCCTTGATGATTTTGTTTCTGATTTCGACCCAGCGCGCGCGTTTTTCATACGAAACCTGATTGATGAAGCGGCTGCGCTTGTAGAAATTCATCCATTGCTCCTGCACTTTTTTCGGATAAAAACGAAAATCCGGCTGCGCTCTGATAGATTCCTCGCTGCGCGGCAGACCGAAAGTGTTTTTCATAAAATGCTGCGTCGGGTTTACGTACGGATTCGAAGCGACGGTCTGCCTGGCAACTTCGGCAATCTTTTTCTCGTCGACGTAATCGAGGCTTTCCCAGTTCTTCGGGTCGTAAATATAAAGGTCGGAAATCGAATTTTTACTCGGCGCGTTGTCGGCTAAAACCGCTTCGAGATAACCGTCGAGATGTTCGATTTGCTGTCTGGCTTTGAAAGCCCGCTGAACGCCGACAAAGCGGGCGTCGGCGTGACCGACGACGCGAATGTTTTGTTTGGCGGCTTCGTCGACGGCGGCTTCATAAACTTCCGCCTTGATAAAAGTCGTT
Source organism: Pyrinomonadaceae bacterium (assembly GCA_035296345.1). GTDB lineage: Bacteria > Acidobacteriota > Blastocatellia > Pyrinomonadales > Pyrinomonadaceae > JALZHR01. Next base: position 7,395 of record DATHBC010000685.1, read on the forward strand.
ATTTTTATAAAATCGTAACCGGCTTGCTTCGATTTTCTGACCGCCTCGCGCGCTTCTTCCGTCGTATTGACGACGAAATTATTTCCCTGCTCTTTGCCCGTCAGATGCGGGCTTGCCGAATAAATCGCCGGCGCGACGATTTCGCCTTTCGCCGATTTCGCGCGCAGAACGAGCTGCTCCGGCGTGCCGATCATCAGGCGAATCGTCGTTACGCCGTTGGCGACCATCACGCGCAATTCGTCTTCGGCAATCGAGTCGGGATAATCGTCGCCGTCCGAAAGCAGGTGCGTGTGCATATCGACCAGACCGGGAATCAGATATTTTCCTTTCGCGTCGATGACCTGCGCGCCCGCCGGAATTTTAGCGTTTTTGCCGATTTCCGCAATCAAGCCGTCGCGGACAATCACCGTTTGATTCCGCAGGACGCGCTCTTTGTCCATCGGAATCACGTTGACGTCGACAAAAGCGACGATTTGCGCCCGAATCGCGGCAAAACCGGATAAAACCAGAATAAAAACGAATAATATATTTTTCATCTTTAACCTCTTGAAGGGAATTATGAATTTCGAGTTCTGAATTTTGATTTTTTATTAAACGAATCATTCAACATTCAAAATTCAAAACTTACCCGAAAATCCAGCCGTATTGCGTGTTCGACGGCTGCGCTCCGGCGGCGCGATATTTTTCCTTGAGCTTCGTCATGTAATCACTTGGTATCGCGTTCATTTTCGCCTTTACGTCGATGCCGTAAACGCGCGCCGAATTCAAGCCTAAAATTTTCGCTTTTACCGCGTCGGTAAGCGGCTTGAATTTAAAACGCTTCACAAAATCGTCGGGCATTTGCAGGCGGCGAAACGCCTCGATTTGCCATTGCGGGCTGCCCCACCAAATCGAATCCGTGCCCCACAAAACGCGGTCTTCGCCGAAAGCGTCAATCATCAATCCGAGCATAAACGCGCACAAAAGCGGCTGCGTTATGACGGTCATTCCAAACGTCGTGCCCAAATCCATATAAACGTTCGTCATTTTCGGATTGCGCTTTTTCATCGCGCATAAATCCGAAATCCACGGCACGTTCGTTTTGGTTTTAAAGCCGTCGTTGACCGCTTCCATCGCGTCGCGAACGCCTTTGAAACCGGCGTGATAAATCAGAAAGTTCAAATCGGGAAAATCACGCGCCGCCTTTTCGACATCTTTCGGGCTGGAATGCTCCAAATCCCAGCCGGGCAAGGGCAAGCCTTTGTGCACGCAGATGTTTTTGATGCCGATTTTGCGCGAGTATTCGTAAGCCGGATAAGCGATTTTCTCGTCGTCCATCCACCAGCCGACGCTGCCGTCGGCGAGCGGTTGACCCGGATAACCTTTCCACGCTTCGACTTTCATTTTCTCGAACTGCCGGTGCATCGCTTCCATGTCCTGCCTGCCCAAATCGGGCGAGAAAAGTCCGTGCGCGATGATGCGGCGCGATTTCGCCAAGCCGTTTATCTCGGCGCGCGTCTCGATCATCTCGGCGGGCGGCAGAACGTTTTCGGCGTCCGTCTTCGCCGGCAGCCCGGTGATGACCGCCATCACGGTGTCGCTGTCGAGAAACATTTCCTTAATATAATTCGCTAAGTATAGGTCCTCCCATTTGTGCTCCTTTCCCTCTAAAAACTTGTTGCCCCAAGCCGCGCCCGCTTCGCGATAACGCAGCAGCGGCGGATTTTGAATCGTCTTTTTCGCGGCGACGTGATGCGTGTGAATGTCGAAGATGAATTGATTTTTCGGAAACTTTTCGTCCGTCGCGGCAGGCTCGAAAAGCTCGCTTTCGTCAACGTCGAAAAACCTTCCGAAAACCGAGTTCAGCGCCAGAAAAGCCGCCGCCATTCCGCCCGACGCGGCGAGAAACCGGCGGCGGCTGATGCCGAGACGCTTCGAGCTGTCCGCCGCGATTTCAATCAGTCGCTGCTCAACTCGTTTCTGCTCAAATGTTTGCGCGGGCGGCGCAAATTCCTCGTTGGAAACTATCTGCGTCGGAATCGGCAGATTTTTTTCGTCCGTCTCGCATTTCTGAATCCATCGCTTTTTTCTGTTTCGCATCGTTTTTGCGCCCTTTCAATTTCCGGCAGATTTGCTGCGGCTATTGCTCCGACTGTTTTATGCGCTCGCCGCATTTCTGTTTTCCCGGTTTAACTCACTGTTTAGTCGGCGCGGTCGTCGTTGTGGGCGCGCCGGCTTTCATCGCTTTTTCCTGTTCGGTGCAGCCCTGCGGCTCGATGGTCGTCGAGGCGTTAGCGATTTTCCAGCCCGCGTCGGTGCGCACCAGATGAAACGCGTTGACGCCGCAATGCGAGATTTTGCCGTCGATAAAGAAAACGTATCTGCCCCAGACCAGCGCCAAATCGCCGTAAATTTTCGTCTCCGGCGCATACATTTCTTCCTTCAGCTCGTTTTTCTTTTCGGCGAAACTTTTGGAAAACGCTTCGGCGGTGAAAGTTCTGATACCGGATTTTCCCTGCTTGTTCTTAATCGCGGCGACGAGCTGCGCCTCGGGCGTGTGCAGCGCGACGATTCCCGCCGGGTTATGCGCCGCCATTTCCGCAAACAATTTGTTGACGACGCCGAGCGCGTCTTTCGCGTCGCCGGCGTTTTGCTGCGCCAGCGACGGAATCGACAAAACTGCGACGATTGAAAAGATAAGTGCCAGTTTTTTCATTTTATAATTCATCCTTATTTAATATTTTCTGCCGGCGAAAAAGGAAGAAATTAACCGGGATGACAGGGATGAACAGGGATAATAAAATGATTTTTCCTTATGCCTGTTTAACCTGTCATCCCGGTTAATTTTCTCGTGTTTATTCGCTCTCATCCGCGGTTTCAAATTCCTCTAGGGTAAAAATTCTTTCGGAAGCGGGTTGTTCGGGCGTTCTTCTTCCCAGGCGACCGACGAAATCCACCAGCGTTTACCGTCGAAAAACATCTCGATGCTGTTCAGCCCGCGCCCCGTCACTTTCCGTTTGCCGGACGTGGAAAATTCGTACGCGCTGAAAACGTGCGCCATGTTGCCGAACCGGCGCGCGACGCGGTGAATTTCCTTTTCGACGAAACCCTCTCTGACAAAAAAATCGTTTGAGCTTTCGACGTATTTTTGGTGATTCATCACATCGACGACGGGCTTGCCGTTGCGCTCGCTCATCGCGACAAAGCGAACGTCGGCGATATACAGGGTTTTGTCGCGCGACCACTGGCGCGGAACATTGACGCCGCCGGAAATCACTTCGTAAAACGCTTTGACGATGCCGTCAATCGAGCCGACGTCTTCGGCGCGCGGCTCGACGACCGCAATCTCAAACGCTTTTTTCGGCGACGGATTCTGCGCGAAAGCGAAAGTCGCGCCGACCGCGAAAACCAGAAGCGTAATCAGAAACAAGCTGCTGAAAAATTTATTCATAATCGAAAGAAAGAAGCGTGAAGCCACGGATAACACTTATTATTACTACAGATAAAGGAGTAAGTTTTATCAGTATTTATCGGTATAAATTCGCGGCTTCACTTTTAAGAATCGGGAAACCGATTTAATAAGAGAATAAATCGGAATCGAGTCCTGAATTATCCCTCGGTAATCCTAAAAAATCAGCGTCCCGTCTTCTTAAAATTTTTTACGCGGCAGTTTGAAAGAACAACCGCGCTGAAACTTAAAAACGTCCGCGCCTATTTCGTCACTTGCGCCGAGAGCGGTTTATCGACTTTCGGGCGCGCCGGGCGATTTGCCAGCTCCCAGCCGGTCGCGAATATCGTGCGGGCGATTTTTTCCATCTGTTCGAAGTCGATTTTCTCGATTGAATCCGACGGCTGGTGATAATCTTCGTGGTCGCCGTCCATATAGAAAATAATCGGGATGCCTTTTTTCGCGTAGTTGTAATGGTCTGAGCGATAGAAAAACTGCTGCGGGTCTTTCGGGTCGTCGTAGCGATAATTAAAATTCATTTTTAAAAACGCGTTATTCGTCGCTTCGCTCAGCTCGCCCAATTCGGTGCTCATCATTTTCGAGCCGATAAGGTAAACTTCGCCCTGTTTGGTCAGCTCCTTGTTACGCGGCTTAACTTCTTCATTCAATTTCTGCGCGCGTCCGATCATGTCGATATTGAGCTGCGTGACGATGGAATTAATCGGCACGGTCGGATTGTCCGCGTAATACTCGCTGCCCCACAAGCCTTTCTCCTCGCCCGCGTGCCAGATAAACAGAATCGAGCGTTTCGGTCGCTGCGCGCCTTTGGAAAAAGCTTCCGCCATCGCCATTACGGCGACCGTGCCCGAGCCGTCGTCGTCCGCGCCGTTCCAGATTTTGTCTTCGCCCGGGAAAAACGGGTTCATCCCGACGTGGTCGTAATGCGCGCCGATGGCGACGTATTCGTTTTTCAAAACCGGGTCTGAGCCTTCCAGAATGCCGACGACGTTTTGCGAGTGAATATTTTCGGTTTTGACGGCGACGTTCAGATTGATTTTCTTGTTCGGATTCAAGGCGAACGCCTCGACGTGCTCGCCCGCGATTGCTTTGGTAAACGTGTTTCCGCCGCTGGATTTTTCGCCCTGAAACAAGGCGGCGATGAGGCGCGCGCCGGCGGTAATGGTCGGAACCGTAATCTGCACTTGCTGCTTGCCGAATTCGACGCCGCCTTTTTCAACCTGCGTCCAGAGATTTCCCTTCCAGTTCGACAGGCTGCCGAAAGTGGCGAAAGAAATAACGGCTTTCGCGCCGTTTGCCTGCGCGTAGAGCGGCGGCGAAAACCAGTCGTCGCCCGGTTTGCCCTGCAAATCGTTAAAGGTCACGCCTTTCGGCAGATTATTCGTCACGACGACGATTTTGCCGCGCACGTCGATGCCCTGATACGGGTTGATGTTTTTCGATTTCAGAACCCAGCCGTGACTGGCATAGACGATTTCGCTGGCGGCGACGCTGCCGGGCGTGAAATTGGCGAGAAAATCTTCGCCGTAGACGAAAGACTGATTGTTCAGCGTCAGATTCGTGTTTTGCGCGTCGATTTTGACGCGGCGCAGCGGAAATTTC
>DATHBC010000686.1:0-5962 GCA_035296345.1 Pyrinomonadaceae bacterium
GCGCGAATCCGTTCTGGAAGCCGACACGAAAGGCGTCGCCGTAAAAATCAACTTTCCGTATCCCGATTCGAAAGAACAAGTCGAGATGCCGCCGAGGCTGCTCTTAAATCTTCCGCAGCTGCCGAAACAACTGCGCTATCGTTTTGTCGGCATCAATCTTTTGCTTTTGGACAGGGAAAACGGGCTGATTGTCGATTATATGACCAATGCTCTCCCCTAATGTTGCGTAACGCGACGTGACGCAGCGCAACTGTTTTGTTTGATAAAGGAGATAAAGAAGATGAAACGAATCTACAATATTCTGTTAATCTTAACGCTTGCTTTATACGGTTCGGCATTTACCGCCGCGGTTTTTGCTCAGGCTCCCGCCCTTGCTCCGTCCTCTTCCCCGACTACTCAGAAACCGAATTCGTCTTTGCCTCTTACCTTGCCGCTTCGCGAAGGTTCGGTGCGCTTTCTCGCGGTCGGCGATACGGGCAGAGGCAACAGAGAGCAGAACGAGCTGGCGCAGGTGATGTTTAATTACCGCCAGGCGTTTCCCTACGAATTCGTTATTCTGACCGGCGATAACATTTACTATCAGGAAAAAGCCGAAGACCTGAAAACGAAGTTTGAAAACGTTTACAAACCCATACTCAACAGCGGCGTTAAATTTTACGCTTCGCTCGGCAATCACGACGAGTCCAACCAGCGATTTTACGAGCATTTCAATATGAACGGGCAGGAATACTACCGGATTGAAAAGGGCGGCGTTTCTTTTTACGCGCTGAACAGCACTTATATGGACAAACGCCAAATCGAATGGATGGAAGCCGAGCTTGCCAAAGATACCGCCAAGTGGAAAATAGCCTTTTTTCATCATCCGCCGTATTCTTCCGGTAAACGCCACGGCTCGGCGGAAGACATCCGCGCAATCGTCGAGCCGATATTTTTAAAACACGGCGTCGACGTGGTTTTCACCGGGCACGAGCATTTCTACGAGCGCGTCAAACCGCAAAAAGGCATTTATTATTTCGTGACCGGAGCCGGCGGCGAAGTCCGTAAAAACAATATTAAAAAGAAATCCGAGCTGACGGAAAAAGGCTTCGACACGGATTTGTCGTTTATGCTGGTCGAGATTTCAAAAGACGAGATGCATTTTCAAGTCATCTCCCGCGCGGGCGCGACGGTCGATTCCGGCGTGATTCCGCGGCGCGATTAAAATCTCCGCGCCGCCGGAACGGGAGACCTGACAGATGTTTGATTTCAATATATTACAAGCGGAATTCGCCCGGTTATAAATGCCGGCGAAAGGGAGGTTGGAATGTTTTTAGTAAAACGCTTTATTAAACTTGCGGCTGCTTCGGCGTTAATCGGTTTGACGGCGGCTGGTTACGGCTTTTCGCAGGAGGAAAAGAAGAAGAAGTCGGAAACCATGATGACGAATGCCAAGCCGGTGATGTGGGAAGCGGTTAATATCGGCGAGCGCAACCTTTATTGGGGTCCGGGCGGTCAGCAGATGTTTCCCGTTCTGGAAAAAGCCAGATACGTCGGGCGGCAATCGGGCGGCAACAACCTGAAGCACCGGCTCATGGACGGCACAGGTCGCGAGTGGGTCATCAAAATCGCCGACGAATCTCAGCCGGAAGCGGCGGCGGTTCGCCTTCTCTGGGCAATCGGCTACCGGACGGAGGTTAATTATCTCGTTCCGAAGCTCGAAATCGCCAAAGTGGGAAATTACAAAAACGTCCGCTTTGAAGCGCGCCCGGAAAATATCAAACGGCTCGAACGCTGGAGCTGGAACGACAATCCTTTCGCCGGCACAAACGAATTTGAAGGCTTGAAGATAATGATGGCGATGTTCAATAACTGGGATTTGAAGGACGAAAACAACGTTATTTTACAGGACGGCGACCGTCATTATTACGTTATCAGCGATTTGGGCGCGTCGTTCGGCAGGCTCGCCGACAACAGCACGAGCCGCTCCGGGCGCAGCGTCAACAAGCCCGAGCATTACGCTCAATCGAATTTCATCAAACAGGTTCGCGACGGAGTTATCGAGTTCGATTATCGCGGCTCGGCTGATTATCTCATTAAAGGAATCAAGGTCGAACACGGGCGCTGGCTCGCCGATTTGCTGCTGCAGCTCAGCGACAAGCAGATTGAAGACGCTTTTCGCGCGTCGAACTACGAACCGGAAGACGTAAAGCTGCTGGCGCAAGCCTTCAAAGCCCGCATCAGAGAACTTGACGAGGCGACCAGACAGGCAGCGTCAAATACGACTGAAACGGCTAAGTAAACAACTGAAAATTTAAATGCTGAGGGCGGCGCAAAAGCCGCCTTTTTTGCTGCGCGCGGAAAATTATCTCGATTCGCTTTCGAATGTTTTTCGATTATTTTCAGCCTGACGAAACGAGCAATTGTGCCCTCAAGCGTCTGTAATAATTCAATACAGTTTCATCTGTTTCTAAAATATACGCTGCGATTTTCGTTCGTTAAGCGGCGTAAATTGGCTTGAATTAAATAATTCAACTCTTTTATTAAATTTGGAACGGCATTTGCAAGCTTTTGGCATGCCAAGCTCTCCCCAAGAGTTTTAGATGGAAGTGAAATATATATGATTAACACTGCTAGGCAAATGTATCCGGTCGAGCAATTCACGGCGGCAACGGAAGATAACAATTCTTTGCCTTTGCATCTCCCTCGCTCGTCAGAGTTTTTATTTAACCGTGAGCTCAGCTTGATTGAGTTTTTCCGGCGCGTTCTGGAAGAAGGTTTAGACCAGACGCAGCCGATTCTCGAAAGACTAAAGTTTCTGTCCATTCTTTCCTCGAACCTGGACGAGTTTTTTATGATTCGCGTTTCCAGCCTGAAGGAAAAATACCGAGCCGATAAGGTTTCCCCGGACGGAATGACTCCGGAGCAGCAGCTCGCCGAAATCAGAGCGCGCCTGACGAAAATGGTTGACGACCAGATGAAGTGCCTGCGCGAAGAAATTCTGCCCGAGCTTTCCGCAGAAGGCGTCGAGATAGCTCGATACGATTCGCTGGCGGGCGAGGAACGGCGAAGGGCGGACGAATATTTCAAACGCAAAATTTATCCTTTGCTGACGCCGCAGGCGGTCGACCCTTCACACCCGTTTTCCTATATCTCCGGCGGCAGCCTGAACATCGGCTTGGTCGTCAAACCGAAAGTAAAACGGCGAATCGAAAAGGCTTTATACAAATATAAAGTCGGCGAGGAATTTTTTGTCAGAATCAAAATTCCGCCTTTTGTGCCGAGATTTATTCCCATCGAAGAAAATGCTTCAACCGGATTCGTTCTGGTCGAAGATTTGATAGCCGCAAATGTGCAGATGCTGATACCCGAAGCCAGCCCGGAATCGTGTCACCTGTTTCGCATCACGCGCGACGGCGACATCGGCTTGCGCGAGGAGGAAGCCGAAGACTTGCTGCAAATGATGGAAGAAAATCTGAAACAGCGCCGCTTCGGCGACGTCGTGCGGCTGGAAGTTTCCAGGACTATGCCGTGCGAGATGGTCGATTACCTGACCGATTCGCTGGAGATTTCTCCCGAAGACGTCTACAAAATCGACGGTCCGCTGAATCTCGCGGATTTTATGGCTTTATACAAGATTGACCGCCCCGATTTAAAGGACGCGCCGCTCAGCGTTCAGCGCCCGTCGATTCTCAGCGGCGACGAATCCACGTTTGACGTCATCAAGCGGCAGGACGTGCTTTTGCATCACCCGTTTATGCCGTATAGCATCATCGTCGATTTTATCCGCGAGGCGGTTTATGACCCGGACGTTCTGGCAATCAAGATGTGCCTGTATCGCATCGGCGCGGATTCGCCGATTGCGCCGCTGCTTATCGAGGCGAGCGAGCGCGGCAAACAGGTCACGGTTTTAATCGAGCTGAAAGCGCGTTTCGACGAGGAAAACAATATCGAGTGGGCAAAGCGGCTCGAGCGCGCGGGCGTTCACGTCATCTACGGAATCTTAGGCTTGAAAACGCACTGCAAAACCACTCTCGTTATCCGCCGCGAAGGCGACGAGCTGCGCCGCTATGTGCATCTGGCGACGGGCAATTACAATCCGCAGACCTCAGCCGTCTACACGGATTTGGGCTTGCTGACCGACGACGAGGAAATCGGCGCGGACACGACCGAGCTGTTCAACTTTTTAACCGCGTATTCGCAGCATGAAAATTATAAAAAGCTCTTGGTCGCGCCGATAAACCTGCGCGAAAAAATGGTCGAGCTTATCCGGCGCGAAACCGAAAACGCGAAAAACGGAAATTTTGCCCGCATTATCGCGAAAATGAATCGTCTCGCCGACGTGGAGATTATCCGCGCGCTCTACGAAGCCTCGCAAGCCGGCGTTCAGATTGATTTAATCGTGCGCGGAATTTGCATGCTGCGCCCGGGCGTTCCGGGTTTATCGGAAAATATTCGAGTCAGAAGCATCGTCGGTCGCCTGCTGGAGCACAGCCGCGTTTATTATTTCGCCAACGGCGGCTCGGAAGAAATTTATCTGGGCAGCTCCGACTGGATGCCGCGCAATTTAGACCGCCGCGTCGAAGTTTTAACGCCGGTCGAGGATTTCAGATTAAAACAATATCTGAAAGACGAGTTTCTGACCGCCTACCTGCGCGATAACGTCAAAGCCAGAGAACTGCTGGCGGACGGCACTTATCGAAGGCTTCAACCGGCTGCGGATTCGGCGGAAGAGACGGCGTTTAACAGCCAGTTGTCGTTTCAGGAAAAATCGAACGTCGTCGATTTTCAAATGCTGAAACATTAAACAGGAGAACGAGCAAGAGGGAATTTTCTATGGTGAATCAAGGCAGATTCGTTAAGCCCACAATTTATCTAATCGTTTTTTTACTTGCATTTTCCGCAATAGTCGCCAGCGCGCAGGAACAGGAAAAAGATTCTAAAAAAGAGCAGCCGTCAGCTCCGATAAGCAAAATAGTGATGTGGGAAACGGTCAACATCGCCGAGCGCGATTTGTTTGCCGGTCCCGGCGGCGACGCAATGCGCCCCGATTTAAGCAGCATCACTTTTATTAAAGAAGAAAAAAAAGGTCACAACAAAAAATACCGCATTAAAGACGGCGCGGGACGCACATGGGTCGCGAAATTCGGACGCGAAGCGCAGCCGGAAACCGCCGCCGTCCGTATAATGTGGGCTTTAGGCTACAAAACGGAAGTCAATTATCTGGTTCCGACGCTGACTATTCCGGGCAAGGGAACTTTCAAAAACGTCCGTCTCGAAGCTCGCCCCGAAGAAATCGACCGGCTCGACGAGTGGAAATGGAAAGACAACCCGTTCGTCGGCACCAAAGAATTTCAAGGGCTGAAATTGATGATGGTCTTTTTCAACAACTGGGACATCGTCGACGTGCAGAACAAAATTTTGCAGGTCGAAGGCGCGAGCGGCGCGAAAGAGCTTCATTACATCATCAGCGATTTGGGCGCGACGTTCGGCAAGCTCGGCAACAATAATTTCCCGATAGTTTACCGCATTGGTCGCAAGACCAATAACCCGACAAGATATATCGATTCCGGCTTTATCGACGACGTGGAGGACGGCAAATTACATTTGGCTTACAAGGGCAAAAATCGTGGTTTGTTTGAAGACATCACGGTCGAAGAAGCGCGCTGGCTGGCTGATTTGCTGAATCAACTGAGCGACAAACAAATCGAAGATGCGTTTCGCGCCGCAAATTATTCGCCCGAGGAGATAAAGACTCTGCTGCTGGCGGTGAAAGGCAGAATTTCGGATTTGAATCAGGCGACGAAATCAACGCAAGCCGGGATGTAATAAAATAAGGGTAAATCGAACGCATAAGGAGTTTAGTAGATGTTTTGGTCAAAGGCTTTTCCTAAGTCGTTAATCTCTTTGCTTGTTTTTTCGCTGATGTTTTCCCTGACGCCGACGGCTTTCGCGCAGGAGCGGCAGAGAAAAGTTAACAATAAAC
>DATHBC010000687.1:0-4500 GCA_035296345.1 Pyrinomonadaceae bacterium
CGGGAAGATTTAGTTTTGCCGATTGCCGATTGATAAATTTTTCCAGCCCCTGCGGAGCGGCAGCGCCGTCGCGCGTTTCGTCTGCGTAAAAAATCTCGATTTGATAGAGCGAGCCTTCGAAAAATCTCAGGTAAATCGCGCGCGCGCCGGCAAGCGAAACGGGCGCGGGCTTTTCGATAAAGTTCTCGAAAAACGTATATTCGCCGCTTCTTTTATTTTTGATTTTCAAGCCTTTTCCCAAAACGCTCCGCGCCGCGACGGGCGACATTTCGAGCTTTAAGCCGAATAAACCGGGCGCGTCTTTCGCCGCGGCGGAGCGACAGGCTGTTTGCTGCTGAGCCGCGCAGGCAAAAACCAAAAACAGCGTCAGGAAAACTGTGCAAAAAATCACCTTCATAAATTAAAATCATCTCGTCGCAGGCGCGCTGTCGGTCTGCCGCTTTATTATATAATTACGTGAGTCGAAGGAGGAAGCCGGAAATCCGTCGCCGACAATCGGGCGATTTCAAGCGGAACCATCATCAAAGGTCAGGCAACTCCGAAAATTAAAGTCAAAACAAATCGCGGAACGGCTGGCACTGCCGTCACGGCGATATACGAAATTAGCGGCAAAGGAATCTGCGCCATATGCGAAAAACAGGCGTCGGAAACCGTCCCGGTCACAGATAAATAAATTCAGATGGAAATTAAAACTCTCGACGAGCAAAGCCTCGTCATCGCCTGCCGGAAATTATCCGCCACCGATTCCGACCTGGCTTTTATTTTCAGGACTTACGGCACGCCGCCGCTCTGGCAGCGCGAGCCGAATTTTGCGACGCTTATTCATATTATTCTGGAACAGCAGGTTTCGCTCGCCTCGGCGCTCGCGGCATTTAATAAATTGAAGGAAAAGCTCGGCGAAGTGACGCCCGAAGCGGTTCTGAGCTTGTCCGACGAAGAAATGAAAGCCGCCTATTTCAGCCGCCAGAAAACCGTCTACGCGCGCGAGCTGGCGCGGGCGATTCTGGAAGGAAAACTGGATTTGAAAGCTCTGGAAAATTTGCCGGACGCCGCGGCGAAAGACGAGCTGAAAAAGATAAAAGGCATCGGCGATTGGACGGCGGACATTTATCTTCTGATGGCTGGCTCGCGCGCCGACGTGATGCCGAAAGGCGATTTGGCTCTGCACGCGGCGTGGAAGAAGCTGAAAAATCTGGAACGTCCGCCCGCTTCGGACGAGTTTCAACAAATCGCCGAAAAATGGAAACCGCTGCGCGCCGTCGCCGCGCGCCTGCTCTGGCATTTTTATCTCGGCGAGAGAAAAGTTTCAGCCGCGAAAGAACACGAAAAAACGCGAAAGAAAAATTAGCCGCGGAGAGCACAGAGATTTTTGAGAAAATTTAACCACAAATTTACACAGATTAACCCGGATAAAAATAAAGAAGGATAAGAAATGGATTTTATCCAGCCGCCAAGCCTGCCTCTATCGTATCCATCCGGTTAAATCATCTTGTGTTTATCTGTGTAAACCTGTGGTTAATTCTCTCTTTTTCTCTGTCCTCTCTGCGGCTGAATTTCTTTTTCGGCTAATTTGTCTTCTCAATCACGCGGCTTTTTACCGGCGAGGAAAGCACTATCGAGGTCGTCGTGATGCCGTAAGGCGTCAGCCGGTCAATCAGGTTTTGCAGGTGTTCGACGCTGGAGACGGCGACCTTCATGATAAACGAATCGCCGCCCGTCCCGCGATGACACTCTAAAATCTCGTTTGCCTGCTCGGCGACCTCGATAATGCGGCTGTAATCGACGCCCGTGATGCTCATCCGGATAAACGCCGTTATCGGCAGACCGACTTTCGCCGCGTCAATCTCGGCGCGATAACCCGTAATAATTCCCGCGTCTTCCAGTTTCCTGACTCTTTCGATAACCGCAGGCGTCGTCAAACCGACGCGCCGCCCGAGCTCGGCGTAACTGATGCGCGCGTCCTGCTGCAGTTCTTTTAAAATTTTCCAGTCAATCGAGTCCATTGGTTTTTAGCGATTAGCTGTTAGCGATTAGCTGTTAGCCGCTTGTTAATGGCTAATCGCTAATCGGTTTCAAACTGTAATTCTTCGATAATCTCGCGCATGTATTTTCTGCCCAGTTCGACGTCTTCGGGCGGCAGCGAAACCGCGCCGACGACCGCGTGACCGCCGCCGCCGTAGCGTTCGCAGATTTCGGCGATGTTGTGCAGGCGCGGGCGCGGCGACCACGGGTTTGAGCCGACCGAGATTTTCGTGCGGAAATGGCTGCGCGTAACGGCGACGTTGTAGGTCGTCTGCGGGTGGAAATAATACGGGATGAATTTGTTATAGCCTTCGGTTCCGTCTTCGACCAAATCGAAGCTGACGACGCCGCGCGAATACGTCGATTTCTGTTTGATAAGCTCGACGGTGTGCCAGTGCTGGTCGAGAATCGGTTTCAGCTTCGCCTGAACTTCGTCGCTTTCCACGACTTCGTCGAGCGATTTTTCGGTCAAATCGCGAATGATTTTCTCGACGAAGGCGGCGTCTTTTTCGCCTTCGATGACCTGCATCAGCTTTAGAGCCGACGAGCGCAGCTCGACGCATTGCGCGGGCGATTCGTACAGCGCGCCGTCGATGATGTGCGCCCATTCGACCATTTCATCGAGCGAGCCGTCCTCGAAACCGAATTTTTCTTTCGCTACGCGCGCGATAAATTCGCAGCAGGATTTGCTCCGGGTGTCGAGAAATTTTTTGCCGCTCGTGTCCGCCTGAAAATGCTTTTCGTCCTCGTCGGTCAAAAACGCCGATTGGTGATGGTCGAACCACCACGTGACGCGGTCGTCAGCCGAATATTTAAAATCGACAATCGCGTTTTCCGCGCCGCCGTCGGCGAGCGATTTCGGGTCGAAAAGGTTTCCGGCGCGGTGCGCCATCGGCTGATATTCGATGGCGGCGTCGGGGCTGATTTTCGAGCGATAGAATTTGGTGAAAAAAGCGGCTGAAGAAACGCCGTCAAAGCAGTTTCCGTGATAAAGAATGCGAAGTTTCATCGATTATTGGTATGATTCCTTTTGGTAAAAATCACAAACATTTCAGAGTAGTTGTCGAACAGCGAAAGGTCAAGGCAGGATTTATGAATAATAAAATTTTAATTCGTCTGGCAAGCAAAGATGACGCGCCCGCAATGGTCGAATTCAACCAGGCGATGGCGCAGGAAACCGAAGGGAAATTTCTGGACAGAGAGATTTTAACGGGCGGCGTCGAAGCGGTTTTCGACGGCAGCCGCAGCAGCGCGGACAAAGGTTTTTATGTGGTCGCCGAAAGCGACGACGGCAAAATCGTCGGCGGCTTGATGGTCACGTTTGAATGGAGCGACTGGCGCAACTCCTGGTTCTGGTGGATTCAGAGCGTTTACGTGCTGCCCGATTTTCGCGGGCGAAAGATTTACCGGCAGCTTTACGAATTCGTCAAGCAGAAAGCGTCTGAGGCGAAAAACGTCTGCGGCTTTCGCCTCTACGTGGAAAGTGAAAACGAAAGAGCGCAGAAGGTTTATGAAAAACTGGGAATGCAGCAATCGCATTATTTGATGTATGAGGAAATGATTCGATAAATAAAAAAAGCCGGCGTCGTTAAAACGACGCCGGCTTTTTCGGCTGCAATGAAAGGAAATTTGAGAATCACAGGCTCAGGATATAATTATAAGGAGCAAAATAATCAAAACCGAGCCTGCCCTATGACACGAAATAATCAAACGTTTCCCAAATCCCTTCGGAAAGAAATTTTGCGCTTTCGCTTTTACGCTCGCTCAGCACATTTTTCTGACAATCGGCGGATAGTAAAACGCGCCGTGAGTCTTTAAAGTTTGCGTGTCAAACTGTTTTCTCGCCCCGCAATTGAGACAAGTTCTGTATGCCGTACTGTTCTGCACGAACGGGCGGCTTAAATCTTCATGCCAACATCCGAAAAGTTTCCCGAAAATTCCGACCTTTTCGCCGAATACCGACTGGTCAACTCTGTTTTTAACATCCTGAAGCACATTTTCCAACGAAATCATCTGCATTCGCGTAATTCCCCCTAATCAGCTCCGGCAAAAAGCCCTGCCCTGCCTTTTGCCCCGCCGCCATATACTCATCCGAGCGTCCGTCTAATGCCTTCCGTGGTCGATATTTTAGCAAGCCCTGTGCCAAAAACGGATGAAAAACAGAAAAACCGATAACTTCAAATATTTCAGAAATAAACTAATTTCAGCTTAGTTTTTACTATAAATTTCGTGTTCGTTTTACATACATCGCATAAGGTTTTCAAATCTTGTGTTTGAAAACGATTCAGTCAGGTTGAATGAATTGCGCTCGGCTGATTAAACTTTTATATTGAGCAGCGGCGTTGTTGCATAAATAAACAAGCCGGTTCAAATTCAGATTTTCTTTAGTTCGTTACTTTGTAGCTTTCAGGTTTTCCCAGATGCGTCATTCGATTCAGAATGGCGCATTTGATTTTGATTTCCTGAAATTCGTTCTCA
>DATHBC010000688.1:0-1734 GCA_035296345.1 Pyrinomonadaceae bacterium
ATCCCGTTTATTACGGCGGGCGACCCGGATTTGCAGACGACCCGGGATTTAATGTTAATGCTGGCGCGGGCGGGCGCGACGGTTATCGAGCTGGGCGTTCCCTTCAGCGACCCGATGGCTGACGGCGTGGTCATTCAGCGCGCCTCGGAACGCGCTTTGAGACACGATTTCGGCATCGCGGAAATTTTCGGCTTGGTTCGCGACGTGCGCGCGCAGACCGGCGCGGCGGTAATTCTCTTCAGCTATTTCAACCCGCTTTTGCAATACGGCTTGGAAAAGCTCTGCCGCGACGCGCGCGAGGCGGGCGTTGACGGCTTTCTGGTCACGGATTTAGTGCCGGAAGAAGCCGGAGAATTTTCCAGTCTTTTGCGGCGCAGCAATCTGGATATGATTTTCCTCGTCGCGCCGACCTCTTCGGACGAACGCCTGAAAATGGTCGCCGAACGGGCGGGCGGTTTTATCTACGCCGTTTCGCGCGCGGGCGTGACGGGCGCGCGCGAGCAGACCAGCGAATCCGCCCAGATTTTAGTCGAAAGAATGCGAAAATTTTCCGATTTGCCCGTCGCCGTCGGTTTCGGGATTTCCACCGCCGCGCAGATTGCCGAAACGTGGAAATACGCGGACGCGGCGGTCGTCGGCTCGGCGATTGTCAGAGAAATTGAAAACCTGCGCGGCGATGAAAATTTAGTGGAAAAAGTCGGCGAGTTTGTGCGAAAATTGTTGCCCGAAAGTGAAATAACTCTATAAATTTATGCTCGCCAGATGCTTTCAGTGTAATTTTAATATTTCAAAAGAGGAAAAACAGTGTCCGAACTGCGGCTTTAGAAATCCGACTTTTCCCCTCAAAAGCGTATCTTTCAGCTTTGTTTATTTTTCCGGTCTGACCTTTGCGCTGACGCTCGTCATCTTTTCGATAATAATTATTTCAATGCCGCTCGTTGAAAGAGGAATAATGGCGCGTTCAGCCTTATTTACCGCCTTATTAAGCGCGCCGGTTTCTCTGCTCTGCGAGCTCGGATTTTTTTCCAAATGGCGCAGAGAAAGGGAAATCGCCCGAAGAACCTTCATTGATTCCGAAAGCCTGCGCGGCAGAAAGATTCTGATTTCCGAACGTATGTTTGAGCTGAACCAGCGCGGGCAAAGAATAGATACGATTTTAGGCAAAATTCCGCAGAACAACAGCCCGCAGATGCAGCAGGTGCGCGCCCGGCTTATCTCTGCCCGCGAAGTCCTCGCCAGCCAGTTTGCGCGTTATGAATTGCAAAAACAGAAAATCGAGCTTGTCCGTGTGCAAAACGCCCTTGTGCCTTATCTTTTCGGGCTGCATCGCGTAAGCGAATCGGAAACGGAAGACGGCTTGACGGCAATCGAACAGACGGAGCGCGAAATCAGACACATCCGGCAGAATTTAACGCGCTACGACGCGATTGATTTTCCGAAAAGAACTTTGCCGGCAAAGGAAAACTTCCTCGCGCAGCTTGCCGAAACCGGAACTTCGTGCGAAAAGCTGCGTGAATCTTTGCTGGCAAAACAGGCGATGCACGCCTTGCAAGGCATTCAGCCGCTCGAAGAAAGCCTGCCTCTGCCGGATACGAAAGATTTGGCGCACTCGGCTGAAACCTTCAACGCGCAGACGACGCTGACCGATTTCAGCGAATCGTTCGATGAGCTTGAACGCGAATACAAGCGGCTGAAAGCGGAAGACGAACTTGCTGTCGGAAAGCTTCTCGGCGG
>DATHBC010000689.1:0-13343 GCA_035296345.1 Pyrinomonadaceae bacterium
CGACCACGCCGCTTCGCCGTCCGAAGCGGTTTCCACTTCGTGACCGAGACGGCTCATTTCCTTCTGCACGACCAGCCGCAGATTGCTTTCATCATCGATAACTAAAATTTTTGCCATAAGTTTTTTTGTGAGTACTGAGTACTGAGTGCTGAGTGCTGAGTGCGAAAGAAAAACTCAGTACTCAGTACTTTTCACTCAGCACTCAGGATTGTTCCTTGTGAACGGGAAGATACATCGTAAAAGTCGTGCCGACGCCGACGTTTGAGCGAACGGCGAGGCGTCCGCCGTGTTCGGTGACAATGCCGTAGCAGACGGCTAAGCCGAGACCTGTGCCCTTGCCGATTTCTTTGGTGGTGAAAAACGGCTCGAAAACCTTCGGCAAATCTTCCGCCGCGATGCCGTGTCCCGTGTCTTGCACTTCGACGACGACGCGACCGTTTTGCGCGGCGGCGCGCAGGGTCAGCGCGCCGCCCCCCGGCATGGCGTCAATGGCGTTGGTCGAAAGGGCGATGACGGCTTGCTGCATCTGTCCTTCGTCGGCATTGACCGGCGGGAGATTTTCGTCGATTTCGAGCCTGATTTCGATGTTGTCGCCGCGTTTCTGGTGAGCGATGAGGCGGGCTGAGGATTTGACGGTCAAGCCCATGTCAATCGGCGTTCGGTTTCCCGCCCGCACGCGGCTGAAATCGAGCAATCCGTTGGTGATTGTCTTGCAGCGAAAGGCTTCGCTGCGGATTAAGCTCAAATACTCGCGCAAATCATCGACTTCCGGCGAAACGTCGAAGACGCCTTCCGAGACGCGCGTTTCCAGAGCTTCGGCGCAGGCGCTGATGGTGGCGAGCGGATTGTTGATTTCGTGAACGACGCCCGAAGCGAGCCTGCCGACGGCGGCTAGCTTTTCGGCGCGACCGACGGCGTGAATGGCTTCGACGCGCACGGTCACGTCTTCGCCGACCGTAATGACGTGCGTGACTTCGCCCGTGTCGGAATCGCGCATCGGAATTTTGCTGACCAGCCAGTGTTTGCTCGCGCCGTTCGGGTCGGTCGTGCGCTGTTCGATGCGCTCGATTTTGCCGGTGCGAAAGGCTCTCTCAAACTCCTGGCTCAGCTCGCTCTGCGGGTATTTCGTCAAAACTTCGAAAACGTGGCGACCGATGACTTCCTCGCGCGGCACGCCCTGCAAGCCGATTTCGCGATTCCGGTTCCAGGTCACGATGCGATAATCCTTATCAATCACGTAGAGCGAGACGGGCAAAGCGTCCAGAATGGTTTCGGTAAATTTCCGGTTTTCTTCCTTCGCCTGATTTATCGAAGCGTCCATCGTCGCCTCGTAATGCGCCGAAAGATTGACCGACATTGCCGCCATCTGCGTCGCGGCGTCAATCAGGCGCTGCGCCCGTTCATCGCAAAAATGTTTTTCGGCAAAGCCGACGACCACCGCGCCCTTGACCTGACCGTTGATGTGAACGGGCGAGACGTATTCGAATTTATGACTTGTTCCGCCGAGCAAAAATTCATTCTCGTTTTCCGCCCAGACGGAAATCTGCGGCGGCAAAAATTCCAGCCATTTCTTAAACCGGCTTTTTCGGAGAAAATCGCTCGTTTCGTCGCCCTCGGAATTGCAAGCCGAGCTGACAAAACCGACCGCTTCCAATTCGACGACCAGCGCGCACATTTCTGCCTCGACCTCCCGGTACAAAGCTTCGGTGACGCGGCTGGCAACCTTTTTCGGATGAAAAGTGAACAGCAGGCTGCGACCGAGCTCGGCGATGAATTTTAATTCTGCGGTAACGGCGGCAGATTCAGTTCCGGCTTGGACGGCGGCTGAAAACGCATCCGTCTTTTTTTTGGCTGGTCTTGGAGAAAGCATTTTTTCAGGCGACAAACTTATCTATTGATTTGGCATCTATCTGAGGGAAATTACTGTTGGACGAAAGCGAAGCGAAAAACTTCCTTTATAGATTGAAAAAGATTTTTAACACTTTGTCAAGTTTTTTATTTTAAACAAAGACAATAATTTGACTCTTTTTTTTATTTAAACAAAAATCTTAAGGTCGGGTTATGAAAATTGCGGGTTCAAATCAATTACAAAAAGTCCTGCCGGTTATAGTCATTGCCGTGCTGGTCTTCGTTTCGGCGATAAAAGCCGACGCGCAGCAAATTGTCGATAAAACGGTGGCGACCATCAACGACGGCGTTTCCGGCATGGAGTTGATAACTTATTCGGATTTGCTGTGGCAACTGGCTCTCAATCCGGACGCGCCGCTTAATCCGCCGAATTCCGACGACCTCAACAAAATGCTGCGGCTTCTTATCGACCAGCGCCTTTTCGCGCTCGAAGCCAAGCGCCTGCCGCGCAACGCGCCGACCGAAGAAGAGGTAAACGCGGAAATTAAAAGAATTCTGGAGCTTTTTCCTTCGACCGCCGAATTTGAAAGGCGTCTGCGCTCGGTCGGTTTCAAATCCGTCGCCGACGATAATTTCCGGCGCATAATGGAGCAGCGCGTCGCCATCGAAAAATATCTGACGTTTCGCTTTCGCTCGTTCGCCATCATCACGCCGCAGGACGAGGAAAAATATTACCGGGATGTTTTCATCCCGGACTTTCGCCGCCGCAATCCGGGCGTGCTCGTGCCGGGGCTGGCTGAAATTCGCGCGCGGGTCAATCAAATCCTGACCGAACGAAAAGTCGAAGAAGAAATCGAAAGATTTCTGGAGGAAGCCAAACGCCGCGCCGAAATCGACATTTTGTTTGAAGTTTAAATTTCCTAATCTTCCGCCAGCCTGCTTTCGTCAACGGTTACTTCGGGCAATTCTTCGGCGATTCTTTCGCGCGTCTGCGAATCGAGGACATTTCTAATCGGCTTCGTGCCGACATTGGGCTTGAAGTTTCCGGTTTCGTCGTAAAGCCTGCGGTATTGCGCCGAGTTGCGAATCACGCCCTGCACGTAGCCTTTCGTTTCCTTAAAGGGAATTTTTTCGACAAATTCGTCCATTTCCAGCGGCAGGCTGGCGCGCCAGGGCGCGACTCGTCCCGGTCCGGCGTTGTAGGCGACGGCGACGTATTCGATGCGCCCGAATTTATCAAACTGGTCGCGCATGTAAGCCGTCCCAAGCTCGATATTGAGCGTTGGCTGAAACAGCGATTCGCCCGTAATCGTCGCCGTGTTTCCGTATTTTCGCGCGGTTGCGCGGGCGGTCGGAATGAGCAACTGCATCAAGCCGTAAGCGTCTGCGTGTGACTTGGCGCGCGGGTTGAAAACCGATTCCTGGCGAATCAGACCGGCGACCTGAAACGGGTCGAGACGCCGCGCCTGCGCCCAGGTTTTGATGTGCTGCCAGTGGGTCAAAGGATAAAAAATGTCCCATTCCTCGCGTCCCATTTCTTCGGGAAACATCTGCGGGTAATCGGGATAGCTGCGCGCTAAACTGAGCAGGGCGTTGACGTTATCTTCGCGCAGGCGATAATGTCTCGCCAGCGTCAGATTGACTTTCGGGCTGTTCGGCGCGGTTCGCGCGGCGTTCGTGACCTCTTCAAAAGCCCAATCGAAAAGACCGACGATGCCGAGCTGCTCGGCGCGAGCGAGTCGTTCGTTTTCCCTTTCCGTAGACGTTTCGGCGGCGACCGTCACGGTTTTCAGATTGGCGACAGCACGCCCGACCAGCGAATCTTTCGCGAAATTCTGCGGCGACGTGCACCTGCCCTGCGAGCGCAGGTTTGCGATTCGCTGCGTCGCCTGATAACCGTACCAGTTTGCGCTGTAGCGATAATTGACCGCTTCATAAAGCGCGCACGCCTCGTCAAATTTCCCCGCGCGTTCGGAATCGCGCGCCGACCAGTAACCGGCTTTGCCGCGATTGGTCGTATCTTTGTTCGCGTAACGCGCCAGATGCTCAATCATCATCTGCGACGAAACCGCGAAATTATCGCCTTCGTGTTCGAGCCATGCCAGCTCGAACTGCGCCGAAGCGACATCGACGGCGTTCGGATAAGCCGAAACGGCAGAGCGCAAAAAATAAGTTTCTTCCAGTTTATTTTTCGCGTCGCGCGCCGCCATTCCGACGGCAATCAGGGTTTTCGGCGTCCAGTTCGACGACGGAAAATTCCGGCGCATTTCGTCGGTCGCCGCCCGCGCCTGCTGCCACTGCCGCGCGCCGGCGTAAGCGCGGGCTAACTGGTAATAAGCTTCTTCTTTTTCGCGCGCCGACGTCGGAATTAAATTAAACGCGCCCTGTGCTTCCGCGCCGCGCCGCAGATTCGCCAGCGCCGTCAGTCGCCGCAGATTCGTCTGCGGCGTGGACAGATTCGGAAAACTCGCCAGCGCCGCGGTGTAAGCGCTTGACGCCTCGGCATAATTTTTCGTTTCGTAAAGCCTGTCGGCGCGCGCAATCGCTTCATCCGCCGCCTGCGGCGTCAGGCTCTGCGCCAGTTCCGTCAATTTTGTTTCGGCTTGTTTGCCGGTTTCCGAGCCGGCGCCGTAAAAATAAGCCTTTCGATAAAAACTGATTGCCTGCGCCTGATTTTGCTGCTGCTCGTAAGCTCTGGCGACTGCCAGAAACGCGCCCGCGTCCCGTTTATCAATCAAATCCTGCAAAAATCCCGGCACGTTCTGCGCCATTCCCGATTGCAGCGCGCCTTCCGTCCAGAGCAGTTTTGCTTCGCGCGCGCGCAGGGAATTAGGAAATTCGCCGCCGAGCTGCTGAAAAACGCTCACCGCTTCCGCAGGTTTTTGCGCTTGCAGCAGAGCCTTGCCGCGCAGCCACAAAGCGTAATCGCCCAGATTTGTTCGCTGCCCGAAAACGTTCGAGTTTAAAATCTCAGCCGCGCCGCGCGCATCGCCGTTTTCGAGCCGGATGCGCCCGCGCAGAAGCTTTGCCAGCGCGCCCGCGCGCGTGCCCGCAAAACGCGAATCGAAATCGGCGACGATTGATTCCGGCGGCAGCTTTCCGTCTTTCGTCAACTGACGAATCGCCTGTAGCGCCTGTTCTTCGGTCATTCGCGTAACGGGCGACTGGCAGCTGGCGTTGCCGAGCGGCACGATTAAAAATACGAGCGAAACTACAACGAAACTAAAAAACGAGTGTGAATTTGCTGTCGGGTGAAAAAGTTTGTGAATCAATGCTTTGTTTCCTTTCCTCAAATGCCTTTGATGCGAATCGCGGTTTAGCGGTTTATATCGGAATTTAATCTTTTGCGCAGGGCAATTTTAATATATGATAACCGCATCAAACGGATTTTTTCTAGGAGTTCTCGATGAAAAAGCTTTTTGCTCCGCTATTGCCGGTTTTTCTTTTCTCGCTGACGAGCCTGCTGGCGCAGACGCCGACGCCGAAACCCGCTGCGACGCCGGACGACGATGACGTGGTGAAAATTTCCACGACGCTCATCCAGCTGGACGTGACCGTAACGGACAAATCGGGAAAAGTCGTCACGGATTTAAAGCCCGAAGATTTTGAGATTTACGAAAACGGCGAGCTCCAGGAAATAACGAATTTTTCTTTTATTTCTTCAATTCTGCAAAACAGAACGGGCGCGACCCCGATTGCCGCGCCGGGCGTTAAGAACGCGCCGCCCGTTCCTGCGAATGTGCTGAAGCCGGAAAAAGTCCGCCGCACGATTGCGCTGGTCGTCGACGATTTAACGCTTTCGTTTCAAAGCACGGCTTTCGTTCGTACGGCTCTGAAAAAATTCGTCGACGAGCAGATGCAGGAAGGCGACCTGGTGGCAATCATCCGCACGGGCGCGGGCGCGGGCGCGCTGCAGCAATTCACCAGCGATAAACGCCAGCTTTACGCCGCCATCGAGCGCGTCCGCTGGAACGCGACGGGAAGAGGCAACGTCGGTGCTTTCGCGCCGATTCAATCCAAGCCCGGCGAATTGCCAGACGGAGACTTACAATCTGACGACCAGCAGACGACGACCAACAATCCGGAAACGGAATACAACAATTTTCGCGAAAGCGTTTTCGCGCGCGGAACGCTCGGCGCGCTGAATTACATCGTGCGCGGAATGCAGGAACTGCCCGGACGAAAAAGCGTGATGCTCTTTTCCGACGGCTTCAAGCTTTCCGTTCGCGGTTCGGACGGTTTCGTCGAATCCTCGACGATTCTGGCGGCGCTCAGGCATCTGACCGATTTGGCAAACCGCGCTTCGGTCGTTATTTATACGCTGGACGCGCGCGGATTGCAGTCGCTCGGTTTAACGGCTGAAGATAACACCAGCGCATTCGAGACATACGAAGATTTTGAGGAAGCTCTGGCAAACCGCCGCAACGAATTTATAGACACGCAGGAAGGCTTAACTTATCTGGCGCGACAGACGGGCGGTTTTCCGCTTATCAACAACAACGATTTGAGCCGCGGCGTGCAGAAAGTTCTCGACGACCAGAGTTATTATCTCGTCGGCTATCAGCCGGACACCGACACTTTCGACCCGAAAACGCGCCGCTACAATAAGCTCGTCGTAAAGGTCAGGCGTCCCGGTTTGAGCGTCCGTTACCGGAGCGGATTTTTCGGCATTACCAACGAGACGGCGGCGGCAGCGATAACAGCCAAACAAACGCCCGCCGTGCAAATGTCGAACGCCTTGCTTTCGCCTTTCGCCGCGGGCGGAATCAGCCTGCGCCTGAACGCGCTATTCGGCAACGAGGCGAAAACCGGCGCTTTTGTCCGCTCTTTTCTGCACATCGACGCGAAAGACCTGAAATTTGTCGAACAGGCGGACGGCACGCGGGCGGCAACCTTTGACGTGCTGGCGGTCAGCTTCGGCGACAACGGCGTTCCGGTTGACCAGATCGGCAGAACTTATACGATGAAGACAAAGGGCGAAAGTTACGAGCGGATTCAGCGCGACGGCTTCGTTTACAGTTTTGTTTTTCCGATAAAAAATCCCGGCGCGTACCAGATGCGCGTCGCGCTGCGCGACCAGAACACGGAAAAAGTCGGTTCGGCAAACCAGTTTATCGAAGTGCCGAATTTGAAAAAAGAGCGTCTGACGCTTTCGGGCATCATTCTGGAAAATCTAACGCTCGCGCAGTGGGAGAAATTCTCGCAGGATGCGGAAACGAAGCCGAATCAAAGCGTCGAGCCGATTTTAACCAATCCGCAGTCGGACACGTCTCTGCGCCGTTTCAAGCGCGGCACGGTTCTGCGTTACGGTTACGAAATTTATAACGCCCGTCTCGACGCCGCGCAAAAGCCGCAGGCGGTGACGCAGATGAAAATTTTCCGCGACGGCAAGCTGATTCTGGAAGGCAGACAAAATGCGCTCAACATTACCGGGCAGAACAATATGCAGAAATTCGCAGCGGGCGGCGCAATCAATCTGGGAAAAACTCTCCTGCCGGGCGATTACGTTCTGCAAATCATCGTGACCGACAATCTGGCGAAAGGAAAATACCGCACGACGACGCAGTTCGTGCAGTTCGAGATTGTCGAATAGGTCTTAAATGCCAAGCGCAAAGTGAAAAATGCGGGAACAGAATTTTAATCCTGCACTCTGCATTAAATAAAAAAGCCGCCTGACGTAAAAATCAGACGGCTTTTTCGTTTGCTGTGGTTTTGTCCTAGACGGTCGCGCCGGGATAGCTCGTGCCGAGCTTGCTTTCTTCGCCGTCGCCTAAAGAGCTAACCAGTTCGTAGTGGAAATAGTCGAACTTGGCGGCGACCGACGGTTGAACGCGCTTGTCATACATCTCGCGCGAGCGGTCGATGGCTTCGCGCAGACGCTCGTAAAGGTCGTTTGCCTCGCGTCCTTCCTTGACCTTCTGCTCGTTGTACAGCTTGATTTCCGAAACCAGGAGGCGGGCGAAGCGACGCGCGTCGTTGTGCAAACGGCGTTCGTCTTCAGTGACTTCAATCGGCAAATCGACGTTTCGCTCGCTGAAACGAGTCCGCACGGGCGCTGCCGCCTGGGCGGATTGCGGCGCGGCGCTTCCCGCCGTTTCGACGACGTCGCCGAATCCGTTTTGCGTCGGCTGCGATTTATCCGCGACCGTTTCAAAAGAAGAGCCGAAGGAAGTTTCTTCCTGAACGGGAGCGGGCGCGTAGGCTTCCGCCCGCGACGGCTGAGCGTAATTTTCAAAAGCCTCTGCCGGCGGCGTCGATTCAAAAGACTGGCTCGTTTCAAACTGATACTCGTTTGTTGAAACCTGCGGCTCCTGTTCTACGCTCGGCTGGAATGAATAATCCGGCGCGTAGTCACTGCCGCCGCTGCGAGAGCCCGCGCTGTCTTCCGGCGAATAATCGGTCGCGTATTCGCCGGTAACCGGCTGCGGCTGATTCCACGAAGAATCGTCATAAGTCGGAAAAGATTCCTGCTGCTGCTGTGAATCCTGCTCAAACGGTTGAACCGGCTGATACGATTCGACAGCGGGCGTCGCCTCCTGAAAATAAGCCTGCGGCGGCGGCTGTTGTTCCGCATAGCTTTCAGAAACGAATCCGTGCGACTCGGTTCCTCCCGCTTGGTATGACGGCTCGCTTTCAAAAGAAGTTTGATAAGCGGTTTGCGGCTGGCTGCCGTAGGAAGATTCGGAAACAGCCGGAGCCGGATATTCTTCATAGCCGCCGCTGCTCTGCGGTTGTTCGAAGGAAGCTTCCTGCATTTCCTGGACGGTCGGCGCGACCGCCGGGACGACGCTCGATTTTTTTCTCGAAACGGGTTTCGCCGATGCCAGCAGTTCCACGGTCAAGCCCGCGACTTTGACGAGCGTTTCCAGCGCGTCGGTGTCCAGATGCGCGCCCTCGTTGCCGTAGTCGGCGTAGAGAACGGCGACGCCGCGACCGCGCGCGACCAGCGGAATAGCATACATTCTTTCGGGCGAGCCGAATTCCAGTTTTTCCAGAATCGCGGCGTCTGCCGAATAAGTTTCCGCAGAGCTTTCGACCGTTGCCAGCGAGCGCGTAGCTTCGCTCAAAATGCTGTCTGCCGAGGCGGGAAGATAAACTTCGCGGATGGCTTCCTCGTTCTCGCCTTTTTCATTGCCGAATTTGCGCCAGCCGACAAAATGCTCGTTTTTGACCACGAAAAACGCTCCGCGCGGGGCAAAGTTTGCTGCGTGATTGACCAGCGATTTCAGGATTTCCGATTGCGAGGCTTTGCTGCTGATTTCGTTGATGGCTTCGCGCAGTTCGGCAAAACCGGCTTTCGGCGGGGCTTCGGCAGCTTTTTGTTTCTCCATTTCTTCGGCTTCGGCAATCGCCGTCGCCGTGATACGCGCGCCTTCGTCACGCGCCAGGCGCAGATGTTCGACGACCGATTCACGAAAGCCGAGGTCGATTCCGCGGTCAGCGTTAAGGCGGGTAAACGCATCCTGGAAAACCTGGTCAAGCTGCGCTTTGTGCTTTTCTATCTCGGCTTCGACGCTTTCCTGAAGCTGAGACATTTCCTGTCGCGTTTCGGCGAGAACGGTTTTGAGATAACTCTCGAATTCAGTTCTCAAACTTTGTTCGAGTTCTTCACTATTCACTTTGATTTCCTCCGTTTTGACAAACTACAGCATTTTTAGGGAATGAAAAAGGCTGGCACGTATTCTGTGGTGACAATTTGAACGCTAGAGATGGAGTGACACTTTAACAAAAATTGTCACCTTTGGCATTATGAACAAAAAGAAACATTTATGTCAAGAAACTTTTCAAAATAAATGAGAAAAGCGCCGAGCCTTAAAGTAAGCCGACGCTTTTGCAGCAGTTAATTTGATTAAAAAAGAACCAGCCCGCGAAACACCCGAAGCACGGGAAAAAAGAGGAAATCTCTAAAATACCTTTTTTATTTTTCGCATTTTTCGCGGGCTGATTCTTTGCGTTAAAAACTAAACCGTGACGACCGAGATTTCCGGGTCGATTTCCTCTTTAATCATATTTTCAATCGCCATCAGCGTTCCGGTCAGGCTCGAAGGACAGCTTCCGCACGCGCCTTCATAGCGAATCTGCAAGGTTTTATCTTCCAGCCCGACGATTTCCAGCCAGCCGCCGTCGCTCGCCAGATAAGGGCGAATGCGCTCGTCCAGCAGCGCTTCGATTTCGCGCACCTGCGGGTTGTCGTCCAGCGCGGCGGCAATCGCTCCGCCGACCGATTTTGCCGCGCCGTTTCCGTTCGTCACCGTCACGGCTTCCGCGGCGCGAATCGGCACGGCGAGCGCGGGCAGAATCTCGTCCCAATCGGCTTCGTCGGTTTTCTCGACCGTAATCATCTTGTCCATGTAGAAAACCGAAACGACACTGCCGATGTCGAAAAGCGATTTCGCCAGCACATTTTCCGCTGCCTCTTCCGCCGTCTTAAACGAATGCGAAGTGCCGTGGCTGACCGGCTCTTTTAAAATAAATTTCACCGCGTTCGGGTTCGGTGTTTCCTGTATGTCTGCAATCTTTGGCATTACTGATTTTTCTTTTAAACCTCTGTAAAAAACTACAATTTTATAAATCTTTACATTTTTGTCAACTTTATTATAACGCTTTCGGGCGGCTTTTGCATTCTGCCGAAAACGTTCAAGGCGTTAGATGAAAAATTCCCGTCTTGTTTTGCCGGAATTTCTGAGATAAATTACAAAGGTTCATTCCGCGAGCCGCAGTTTATCGCTAAAAATCGGAGACTTTTTAATGCTGAAACAAATTTCGTTTTGTCTGGTTTTAATCGCGCTGTTTTCAAACGGCGTTTTCGCCCAGAAAAAAGCGCCGCCGTCGAGACCGAAAGTAATTCTGCCGCAGGAGACTGCGCCGCCGTCGCTCGACGAGCGCATTAACGCCGCGCTTGCCGATTTCAAAGGCAAAGTCTGGATTTACGCGAAAAATCTCGATACGCAGAAGACGTTTTCCCTGCGCGGCAGCGAGCGCGTCCGCACGGCGAGCACGATAAAGCTGCCGATAATGGTCGAGGCTTATTTTCAAATCAACGAAGGGAAGCTCAGATGGACGGACGAAATCGTTCTGTCCAAAGAAAAAAAAGTCGGCGGCTCCGGCATTTTGGGCGAGTTTTCCGACAACACGAAAATCGATTTGCGGACGGCGGTTAACCTGATGATTGTCGTCTCCGACAACACGGCGACGAATCTGGTGCTGGAAAAAGTGACGTCGGACGCGGTCAACGCGCGGATGGAAGCTCTGGGTTTTGCGGACACGAAATCAATCCGCAGAATTTTCGGCAGCGAGAAAGACAGCCGCGTCGCAGCCGACCCGGTGATAAAAAATTTCGGGCTCGGAATGTCGTCGCCGAAAGATATGGTCGGGCTGCTGGAAATGCTGGAATCCGGGCGACTTGTGAACGCCGAAGCGTCGAAAAGCATGCTCGACGTTTTAAGACGCCAGCAGTATAAGGACGGCATCGGTCGCAACGCGCTCGACACGGTTCCGGTCGCTTCGAAATCGGGCACGCTCGACCGCCTCAGGGCGGACGTCGGCATCGTCTACACGCGGCGCGGGCGCATCGCGATGGCGATTACGGTCGACGATATGCAGGTCGTGCATTACGCGACGGACAATCCCGGAAGCCTGCTTATCTGGCAGCTTTCGCAGATTTTGCAGGAAGGCTTGGCGAGGTAAAAAAGCGGGCGGATTTTAAACGCAGTAAGACCTTGTCCTGCTGTTGCGGCTGGTCGTTGAAAACCGATTTTTTCTGAAATGATGAGCGACGGCTTCGGTTTCGTTTCGTTGTGATGCGAGACGAATTGAGCCGCGCGCTCATCGAAATAAGCCGAAGTTATTCGGTAATATGAATGTCTTCAGTTTTGTTGACTCTGCCCGATAAAAACAAACCGCCGCAAATCAGCGCAATCAATGCGCAAACTCCGGCTATGATTATCGGCGTATAACTAACGTTGCGCGGCGGTTGCCCGATAAAAGCAAAAAACTGCCAGACAGCAACGCCGACGGCAATCAGTGCTACAATTGCAAACAGCAAATCCTTCACAATCAATCACCTCCGTTTTCGAGAAAGGTCTTGCCTTCCGAAGTACTGCTGGATTCATAACCACAGACCCGGTGACCTTAGCAAAAAAACCGAGTCTCGAAAATTATTTTCAGACTTTCAAACTGCTTTATGGAATGCACTTAAAATAGTAACGCGATTTTCCCCGAAAAGGCAAGATTTTTTTATTAGGTGCGGGATTTCAAACGAAATTTTGAAAACGCCGGACATCGTTCGGCGTGACGCAGAAATCCAGCCGCACGTCCCGCTCGTTCGCGTCTTCAATCTCGTCCGCCGGCTGCGAGTGATAAGACAGACCGATTTTTAAACAATCTTTCCGGCAGCGCGCTAAAAATCTGTCGTAAAAGCCTTTGCCGTAGCCGACGCGAAAGCCTCTCGCGTCGAAACACAAAAGCGGGACGACGACCAAATCTATTTTCTCGATTTCGATTAATTCGTCGCCCGCCGCGGGCTCGTCGATTCCCCAGCGATTTTGCGCCAGCCCGGTCGCGGGCGTTAGTTTTAAGCTCTCCATTTCGCCGGTCTCGAAATCGACGCGCGGAGCGAGCGTCTGGACGCTCGGAAAATCCGTCCGGACACGCTCGAAAATCAATCGCGTGTCTATTTCCTTAAACTTTTCAATCGGCAGAAAACAGTGAAGATAACTAATCTGCGCCAAATCGAATTTTTCAAAAAAAAGCGCGGCGATTTTCTCGCTCAGGCGGCGGCGTTCCGCGCCGGAAAGCGCGCGGCGGCGGGCGAGATAAATTTTGCGGAGCTCGGCTTTCAACATCAAGGGTCAGTTAAACCTGTTTTTCAGCTTAACCGAATAGCGGCGGCTGACCGAAAAGTTTTCGCGGTAATTTTTCAGGCGAATCTGAAACGTGCGGTTAAACCACGATTCGATGTGCTCGATTTCTTCGAGATTGACAATCGTCCGGCGGTGAATCCGCAGAAAATGTTTTTCGGGCAGGCGCCGTTCCCATTCGCGCAGGGGTTTTTCAATCAGAAACTTTCTCTTATCAATCGTAAAAACTTCGGAATAATCGCCCGCCGCGTCGATGTGCGAGATGTCGCGGACTTTCAGAAATGCGGAGCGCGCGCCGATTTCGAGAAAAATCCGGTCGTCGAATTCCAGCGGTCGGCGGTCGGATTTAACGCCCGTTTCCTCGCTCGGGTTCAGGCTCAAACGCTCGATTGCTTTCGCCAGTCTTTCCGGGTTAACGGGTTTTAAAAGATAATCTATAGCGTTGACTTCGAAAGCGCGAATCGCGAAAGCGTCAAACGCCGTGACGAAAATCACCTTCGGACGGCGCTCGATTTTTTCCAGCAAATCAAAGCCGTTTTCGCCCGCCGAAGAAAGCTGAATATCGAGAAAAACGACGTCCGGCTTTTCCGTTTCAATCAATTCAATCGCTCCGGCGAGATTTTCGGCTTCGCCGAC
>DATHBC010000690.1:0-3296 GCA_035296345.1 Pyrinomonadaceae bacterium
TCAGAAAAATCGTCCTGGTAATAACGATTTTCGGATTTTTATACGCCTTTTACGCGATTCTGCAAGCGGTTTTAAGCCCGACGCGCATTTATGGAATTTACGAGCCGCGTTTTGCGACGCCGTTCGGTTCTTTCGTCAACCGGCACAACTTCGCCGCGTTTATGGAAATGTCGCTCGCCGTGCCGCTCGGTCTGGTATTTGTCGGCGCGGTTCCGCGCGACAAGCGTCTGCTTTACGTGACGGCAATCGGTTTGATGGGCATCGCGCTGCTGCTCAGCGGCTCGCGCGGCGGGCTGGTGGCGCTGCTGGCGGAAATATTTTTTCTGATAATTCTGACGACGAAAACCAGAGGTTACGGGCAGATTGCTTTGAAAGCGGGTTTGGCGGTCGCCCTGTTTGCGACGATTGTCGTCGGCTCGGTGCTCATCGGCGGCGAATCTTCGCTGACGCGGTTTGCCGAAACCGCGACTACGGCAGATATTACGACGAACCGGACGCACATCTGGAGCGTGAGCTTGAGCGTGATAAAAAACAACCCGTTTTTCGGCGCGGGACTCGGCGCGTTTCCGCAGGTTTACACGGCTTTCGATACGCTGAACGGAACGGAGCGCGTCGAGCAGGCGCATAACGATTATCTGCAAATTTTAGCCGACGCCGGCATTGTCGGTTTGATAATCGGAGCGTTTTTCGTCTTTTGGCTGTTTCGCGACGGCTTGCGCAGCGTCAGGACTCACAACGTCTTTCGCCGCGGCGTCGCAGCCGGCGCGCTGGCGGGCTGCTTTGCCATTTTCGTTCACAGCATTTTCGATTTCGTGCTGCACACGACGGCGATTTCGATGATGTTTCTGACGCTCTGCGCGCTGGTCGTCATCAGCGGGCAAAAAAGTGAGGACGAAATGGAAAAACCGGGCGAGCGCCGCCGAAAAAGCAAGTCCGACGCGGCGGCGGCGAGCGTCACGCCGATTGAAAAGAAAAGAAAGGCGAATTAACGGAAAACGTCAAAAATGCAAAACTCAAAATGCAAAATGCAAAATTAAAGAAAAGATTTAATTTTGAATCTTAAACTCTAATTCCAAATATTTTGCATTTTGCACTTTGCATTTTGCATTAATAAACGTTTTCCGTTGACTAAGTTTGCACTTCTTCGACATGCTGCGTGCGGCGAAACAGGCTCAGCACATACCAGACAATGCCGTGCGAGACGTAGGCGAGCGCGAGCGCCAGCAGGACGTAGCGCGAATAGAGCCAGACGAGCATCCCGGTTCCCGCGATTATCAAAATCAGATACAGGCTGCGGCGTCCCGACGCGGTGGTTTTAAAACTCGTGTAGCGCAGCGTGCTGACCATCAGAAGTCCGAGCGCGGCGAGCAGAACCAGTATTAACGAGCCGTAGAGCGCGCTCATGCTTTCGCCGTAGGCGTTCAGCGGCAGCGGCGCGAAATGAACGAGCCCGGCGAGCAGACCGGCGGCGGGCGGAATCGGCAAACCGACAAAATTCTTTTTATCAATCTTGGTCGAGCCTTCAATCAAAACGCGCGGTCGCGTCGCCTGCAGGTTAAATCTCGCCAGACGAAACGTGCCGCACATCAGATACATAAACAGGACGAAAAGTCCCAGACCGTGAATCCCGCTTTGCTCCGGAAACGCCGCGCCGATTGCCCAACTGTAAGCCAGAACTATCGGCGCGATGCCGAAAGTCAGAACGTCAGCCAGAGAATCGAGCTGGACGCCGATTTCCGTCGTCGTTTTCGTCATTCGCGCCACGCGCCCGTCGAGCGTGTCGAACAAAATGGCGAAACCGATGGCGCGCGCCGCGTAATCGAAATAGACGGCGGCTTGCTCCGGGCTTTGGACGACGAGCTGAAAACCGCGCAGGGAAGACAAAACCGCCAGAAAACCCATCCCGATATTTGCCGCCGTAAACGCCGACGGAATCAGGTAAAGCCCCTTTTTCAAGCCTTTGTGCACCGTATTGTTTTCTTCGCCGGTTTCCATAACTAAAAACAGTTTACACTAGAAAGAATAGGGAAAATAAGGAAATTAGGGAAATTAGGGAAGAAACCGCTCGCTTTTCCCTTAATTTCCTTCTTTCCATAATTTCCCTAATTTCCTTCCTTCTCAACAATCCGCGCGATAATCGTCTCGCCGCCCGTAACCCTGTCGCCGATTTTGACGAGAATCTCGACGTTTTTCGGCATCAGCAAATCGGTGCGCGAGCTGAATTTAATCAGTCCGAATTTTTCGCCGATTTCCAGAAACTCGCCCGCCTGTTTCCAGCAGACGATTCTGCGCGCCATAATGCCCGCAATCTGCGTGCAGGTGACGACCATCTTCTCGCCTTCGATAACGAGCGAGTTTCTTTCGTTGACGAAGCTGGCGTTGTTGCGCGTGGCGGGAACTTTTTTGCCCTGCGTATAAATCGCCCGGACGATTTTCCCTTTAATCGGCGAGCGGTTGATGTGAACGTTCAAAGGCGACAGAAAAACGCTCACCAGTTTTCCTTCGTCCGTTTCGTCGATGCGCGTCACGCGCCCGTCGGCGGCGGAAACGATAATATTTTCGTCGACGGGAATCGTCCGGCGCGGGTCGCGAAAAAAGAAAGCCATAAAAGCCGCGAGCAAAACAAAGACGACGACGCCCGCCCAAAGCTGAAAAAAAGCAAAACCGAGCGCGAGCAGAAGCGGAACGATGACAAATGGAAGTCCTTCTTTAACCATAAAGGAAAGATGTCAGATGTCCGATGTCAGATGTTAGAAAAAACGGCTGTCTGCCTCTAACATCTGACATCGGACATCTAACTGCTATATATTAATTTTACGTTAAAGCCTCGCGTTTTGAAAACATAAAAAAGCCCGGTGCGGCAACACCGGGCATACAAGGAGGATTATGATAAAGAAAAAGTTCGTTTCCCGTTCTGTTCTATCCCGTTCTTTCCTGTCAAGCGGGCAATCTTTTTATCGAACCGGATTATCTTTCGCGTAGCTGTAAGCGCACCAGGCAGAGATAACGTGAACAACCCAGCCGAGCGTCCCGGCTGAACCGATCCACGAAAAACCCGTCAGAATCAGCCAGAGAATTCCGACCACCACCCGACCGTTATAAATCTGTCCCAAGCCCGGAAGAAGAAAACTTAAAATACCTGCAATAAATGGTTCGCGCATTAAAAAATCACCTCCGCAATTGAATACGAGAGATTTTTTGTTTAGTTCCGGGAATTTTAGTGAAAAGTGAAAAGTGAATAGTGAATAGTGGAAAACAATCCTTAACTTTTCACTTTTCACTATTCACTTTTCACT
>DATHBC010000691.1:0-3250 GCA_035296345.1 Pyrinomonadaceae bacterium
AGATTCCAGCCGAAAACAATCGAAAGCACAATAGAAGGCGCGGAGATGATCACGCCGACGCCGAGACAACGCGAAATCAGAAAGAAAAAGCTCGTCAGGGCGCGCACTTTCACGTCGAAGCGTTTTTCCAGATATTCGTAAGCCGTATAAACCCGGGCGCGGTGAAAAAACGGGACGACCGTGACGCACAAAATTATCATCGCCAGCGGCAAGCCGTAATAAAATTGTATAAAACGCATGCCGTCGGTGTAAGCTTGCCCGGTCGTCCCGACCAGAGTTATCGCCGAAAGCTGCGTCGCCATCACCGACAGACCGACCGCCCACCACGGCAGGCTGCGGTTGGCGAGAAAATAACCTTCGACCTCGCCGCTGTGCTTGGTCATCCGAATCCCGTCCCAAATCACAAAGGCGAGATACGCGAAAACGATTATCCAATCCAGTAATTTCATAAATGAAATTCGGTCTCCGGACTTAGGTTTAAGCCGCCGAGCCTGCTCTTCGCTTTTATCTGCTTAATCCCGAGCATAACTCTTTAACGAAGCACAAAGTCCGAAAACGAAAGACCGTTTTATTGTTTCTACGAAAAATAACGCGAAAAAAACCACAGAGCCGTAATCACCAGCACGGTCGTCGCCATCACCGCCCCGTAGACGCGATTCCACCACGAGTCCGGCTTTTCTTCCGGAATGCGATTCGGCTCATCAGGCGGCGGCGACTGATTTCTCTCCGAGAACTTTTTCATAAAATTTGATGTATTGCGGAATGATAAGCTCCGAGCCGTAGCGCGAGACGGCGGATTCGCGGGCTTTTTCGCCGAAATTCCGCCGCAGTTCCTCGTCTTTTAAAAACTTCATGACATCGTCGCTCATTTTCTCGACGTCGCCGATGTCGCTTAAAAATCCGGTTTCGCCCTCGGCGACGACTTCGGGAATGCCGCCGATGCGCGTCGCGATAACGGGAACTTCGCAGGCTTCGGCTTCGAGCGCCGCCAAGCCGAAAGATTCCAGCTCGGACGGCAGCAGAAAAACGTCGGCGATGCCCAGATAATCGGGAATATTCGCCTGTTTGCCGACGAAAATGGTGTCGTCTTTAACGCCCAATTGCTCGGCGCGGTAATAGCAGGCGGAGCGTTCCGGTCCGTCGCCGACCATAATCAAGCGCGCTTTTCCGCCTTTTTCCTTAACTTTCGCCAGAATCTCGACGCAATCGACGGGACGCTTGACGGCGCGAAAATTGGAAACGTGGACGAGCAGCTTTTCGCCGTCGGGAGCCAGCTCGTCGCGCAGCGGCGATTCGGGAATACGTTTATAATGACACGGGCAGATGAAATTCGGGATGACTTCGATTTCGTCGAAATCGAAAGTTTCGATGGTCGCCTTTTGCAGAAATTTCGAAACCGCCGTCACGCCGTCCGATTGCTGCAAGCCGTAGCGCGTGATGGGCAGATACGAGCGGTCTGCGCCGACCAGCGTGATGTCCGTCCCGTGCAGCGTCGTGATAACGGGAACGTAACGCTTTTGCTTGATTGACTCGCGCGCTAAGATAGCGCTGATGGAATGCGGAATCGCGTAATGCACGTGGAGCAAATCCAGTTTTTCCGAGCGCGCGACGGTCGCCATCTTCGTCGCCAGCGCCAAATCATAAGGCTGGTGCTCGAAAAGCGGATAGGTCATCATCTCGACTTCGTGAAAATGCACGCGCTCGTTTAATTCGGTCAGGCGCGTCGGCAGCATCGACGAGATAAAATGAACGTTGTGACCGCGCGCGGCAAGCTCGCGCCCCAATTCCGAGCCGACGATTCCGCTCCCGCCGTATGTTGGATAAACCGTGATTCCGATGTTCATAGCTTAGTAAATAGTAAATCGTAAATCGTAAACAGAAGCAAATAAAGCGCCGCCGAAAGGAGCCAAAGCGGAAACCGGTCTGCTGCGGCGATTAAGCGGATAAAGCTCCGGGCTTCTGCAATAAACTTAGAAGCCCGGAGCTTTACCTACTGAAAACATTCGCGCGAAAAATCTTCAAACCACGACGATTTTGTCGTCCGAAACCGGAAAATCCTTCATATTCAAAAGCTTTCGCGCATCAGCCGTTATCAATTCCCGCGGGTTCGGTTCGTGTCGCCAGTAACGCTCGAACGCCTCGACGCCCGCCGCGCCGGTTTCGATAAAATTAATCAGATAGCGAAAATCGGCGTGAAAAAAGCGCGTATAGGCGATGTCCATTTCAGTTGAAAGCTCCGGCTCGACTGTCGCAATCAATGCTCTGCCAATTTCCGCCGCCTCGCGCTCGTGGTCGTAAATCAACTGGACGTCTTCCGGCGTCAAAATCTTTCCGGTGCTCAAAACAAGCTCGTTGGCGCGGTCGACGCGCGGAGTTTCGTTGACGAGCTGCGTCATATGACCGTACAGGTGCGCGACGGTAAACCACAGCGCGAACAGCGGCGCGACGCGCGGATACAGGATAATCGTGTGCGCTTCAAAGATGCCTATAAACCGGGCGTGATCCGGCGCGGAAAAATCTTCGTCGACGTTGGCGCCGAGTTCCTCGACGCGCCCGCAAAGACGGTAAAAAGATTCCCGCACGCGGTCGCCGTCCGGCAGATTGATTAGGAAACTGCTGTTTTGATTATCATTTTCGTTTTTCATTTCTTCCTTCTCACATAATAAACGACGCCGCCGAAATCGTCGGTAAACAGAAACGAATCGGCGTCGAGCCGCATGATGTCGCACGGGCGACCGTAGACGGTTTGACCTTTCAGAAAGCCGTTCAGAAAATCCCTTTGCTTTTCGCCTTTGCGCATAATCACGATTTTGTAGCCGTGACCGATTCGTTTGTTGGTCGAGCCGTGCAGCGAAACCAGAAATGCGTTTTTGATAATCTCGTCCGTTTCGGGCGCGTCGAAATAATCGAATCCCATCGGCGACGAGCGCGCCGGAAAATAGGCGTCGGAAACCGGCACGCGCGCGCACGATTTCAGACGATTTGTCGGCTTTTTGAGGCGATTCGGCGGCGTCGTATCAAAAAAGATTTTGCCGTCTGATTGATAACACGAAGCCCAGCCGTAATCCGCGCCGTCCTTTAAGGCGTAAAAAGTTTCGTCCGGTTTGTCCAAGCCGAGATGGTCTGAGCCTTGATTCGTCGCCCAGAGCGCGCCGGCAATCCATTTCAAGCCGACGGCGTTGCGCAAGCCTTTCGCGAAAGTGCGTTTTCCGCTTCCGTCCGGGTTCATCTCCTGCACGGTCGCGCGTTC
>DATHBC010000692.1:0-7779 GCA_035296345.1 Pyrinomonadaceae bacterium
CGAGAACGAGCAAAACGGTCGCCGTCAGAAAAGCCAGAGCGCCGTGCAGCGAGAGCTTCCAGTTTTTTGTCCAGCCGCCGAAGCCGACCGAGAGAAGCAGCGGCAAAAGCGGCAGAAACAAAAGCCCGGCGATAATCAGCAGAGTGTTCTGCTGAATCAAGCCGTAAGCCAGCAGGCACGCGGCGAGAAAAAACCGCCCGACGAAACCGAAAGTGATGTGCGTAAACTGCCAGAGCTCTTCGAAAATATCGGTCGCCGGCTCGACCAGCGGGCGAGTTAAATCGCGTATGTCGTCTTTCGAGATAACCGCGCGCGGCTGGCGAACGGAAATCGTAATATCATCGGGACTGTAAAAATCCGCCGCCAGAACGCCGTCGATATAACGCTTCGCCTTAGGCGTCGATGTTTCGACGTCGACCACGTCTTTCGTCTCGGTTTTGCCGTCCGATTGGTGGCTCGTCACCTGTCGATGCGAAACTTTTGAGACGCCGGCGTCAAACGCAATCTGCGCGATGTCCCTGCCTCTGCCTTCCGGCGCGTTGACCATTATTAGGCGCATAGTTTTATTCCTCGTTACCGGCAGCGGAAGCCAGATGTTTTAAGGGCGGACTGATTGGCTCGCGTTTTTTTAAATTGTATTTATAACCGGCAGGCAGAACGTGCACGCAGACATCGAATAATCCGAGCGGCTCTTTATCGTGCCGGTAGGGAAGATTGCTGTGTTTCATCTTGCTGCCGTCAAAAATCGTCACGACGCCTTCGCCGAGAACTTTAAATTCGCTGCCGCGAACGACAACCGCCGTCCGCTCGTCGACGCCGATGCCCAAATCCTGCGGGTAGTGCGCAATCGCCGTCATCAGGCGTCCGTGTCGCCCGCGCTGCGTAAAATGCGTGTCGATAATCGTGCCGCTCAGCAAATCCATGCCGGGCGCGATTTCGACGCCGCCGACCTGCGGCGGCGTATCGTTTCTGCCGGAAACAACCATCGAATTCGACATCATCGCCGCGCCCGCGCTCGTGCCGGCGATGATAAACTCGTCCGTAATTCTTTCGTGGATTAAATCGTGAAGCGGGCTGCCGCCCAGAAGGCTGGTCACGTTTAGCTGGTCGCCGCCGGTGAAAAACAATGCGTCGGCTTCGCGAACTCTTTTCAGCGCGGATTCCTGAAAAGCGTCTTCGCGCTCGGAAATGTCTATAACGCTGACGTGCCTGATGCCCTTTGAGCGAAACATGGAATTGTATTTGCTCGCGGCTTTTTCCGGTTCATTGGTCGCCACGGTCATGACCGTGATTTGCGGGTCGCGCCTGCCTTTCAAAAGACCCAGGAATTCCTGCAAAATATCAGCAGTTTCCGAAAACTCGCCGCCGCCGATGGCGATAAGCGTCGAATCGGATTTACTCATATTCCTTATTACCCCTCGTTGGTATATTTGTTTGTGTTTCCATCTTAACAACTTTAAAATGCATAATTAAAGATGTTATGAAAATTTTATCATCGGAATTTATAAAAAGTGCGTTCGCTAGTGAACATTGGACGACGGACGGCAGACCGGAAATTTCGTTTCTCGGTCGCTCGAACGTCGGGAAATCCTCGCTGATTAATTCGCTTTTGCAGCGGAAAGGCTTGGCGCGCACGTCGAACACGCCGGGCAGAACGCAGAGCATCAATTTCTTTCTCATCAACGAGCAGTTTTATTTTGTCGATTTGCCCGGCTACGGCTACGCGCGCGTCTCGAAAACGATGCGCGCCGACTGGGGAAAGATGGCGGAAGATTATCTGAGCCGCCGCCGCGAGCTGGTTTTGTCGATTCAATTAATCGACGCGCGCCACGCGCCGACCGGACTCGACAGGGATTTGAACGAATGGCTGCTTTTTCACGAAAAAAATCACATAATCGTCGCAACCAAAGCCGACAAACTCTCATCCAACAAACTCCGAAAAAGTTTGGACGAGATTCAGACGGTTTTGCCGCAAAGCAAAATCATCGCGTATTCGTCGGAAACGGGTAAAGGCAAAGATGCCGTCTGGCGCGAAATCGAAACCGCGCTGGCTGGCAATCAGAGCCCAGGCAATAAATAATTGATAAATCGTCTCGGGCTGAGTAATTTTTTTGCAACTTTGGACGGATTAATATTTTAAATAAGGAAATCGCATCTTTTTAGTTGATTTCTTCAGTTAAACTGAGTAATAATTAGGCATCTCAGTATAACTCAGGGTTTTGAGAAAAGCTTTAAGGCTTTAATCAAGTTGCACCCCTACTGAAAACTTTCCATAAATATCTCCAAGAGTTAAGCAAATCAATCTACTACGAGGATGATAATTTTTTGTAAAACTCGACAGTTGAGGGTGATAAGCTTCACAACATTCAAGGGTTCTTTTCAAACACAGGGCAAACGGGTATAAAACATGGCAACGAAAACAACACGCAGCCGAACGGTAAGGGCTGTAAAAACGGAAGCAAACGGACTTGCGCTGAATGATACGGCAGCAGCGCAGGACAATGGACAACAAACGACGATGGACGCGCAAACCGAACCTAATTCTACCGCCGGCGAAGCCGCTGATTCGACCGAATCGGCAGCAGGCGCGGCGACGGACGGCAGCAGCAAGCGGGACGAAAGAGCGGAAGTTAACGGCGGCGACGGCGGCAGCGGCGGCGGCGGCAACGGCAACCCCACGGGCGAGCTGCTGAATCTGGCGGTGCTCAAGGAAATGTCGATTTCGCAGTTGACGAATATCGCGAAAGATTTAGGCGTCGAAGGCGCGTCGGGCATGCGCAAGCAGGAATTGATTTTCAAAGTCCTCGCCGCGCAGACCGAGAAAAGCGGTCTGATATTTTCGGAAGGCGTTCTGGAAACGCTGCCGGACGGCTTCGGCTTTCTGCGCGCGCCCGAGTATAACTATCTGCCGGGACCGGACGACATCTACGTCAGCCCTTCGCAGATTCGCAAATTCGACCTGCGCACCGGCGACACCGTTTCGGGACAGATTCGCCCGCCGAAAGAAGGCGAGCGTTATTTCGCTTTGATTAAAGTCGAAGCCATCAACTTCGAAGCGCCGGAACACTCGCGCGAGAAAATATTTTTCGACAACCTGACGCCGCTCTACCCGGACGAACAGCTCAAGATGGAAGTCCAGGCTGACCAGATTGCGGCTCGCGTCATCGACCTCGTGACGCCCATCGGCAAAGGTCAGCGCGCCCTGATTGTCGCGCCGCCGCGCACGGGTAAAACGATGCTCCTGCAGACGATGGCAAACTCGATTACGGAAAATCATCCGGAAGTAACCCTGATAGTTCTGCTGATTGACGAGCGACCGGAAGAAGTCACCGACATGCAGCGTTCGGTCAAGGGCGAAGTCATTTCTTCGACCTTCGACGAGCCGCCGACGCGCCACGTGCAGGTCGCCGATATGGTCATCGAAAAGGCGAAACGACTGGTCGAACACAAACGCGACGTCGTTATCCTGCTCGACTCGATTACGCGACTCGCCCGCGCGCACAACGCGGTCGTTCCGCCGTCGGGCAAGATTCTGTCCGGCGGTATCGACTCGAACGCGCTTCAGCGTCCGAAACGATTTTTCGGCGCGGCGCGCAACATCGAAGAAGGCGGCAGCCTGACGATTATCGCGACCGCTCTGATTGACACCGGCTCGCGCATGGACGACGTTATCTTTGAAGAATTCAAAGGCACGGGCAACTCGGAAATTCATCTCGACCGGCGTCTGTCCGACAAACGCCTGTTCCCGGCAATCGACTTGCAGCGTTCGGGCACGCGCAAAGAGGAACTGCTTATTAATAAGGAAGACCTGAACCGCATCTGGGTCATGCGCCGCGTCCTGAACCCGCTCTCGCCCGTCGAGCAGATGGAAGTCGTGCTGGAACGTCTCTCGAAGACAAAAACCAACGCCGAATTTCTCGCCTCGATGCAGACGTAATTCTCTGTCATTATTCATAAAACGAAAATCGTGAACGGAAACTCCTGTTTAAAGGTTTCCCTTCACGATTTTCTATTTGCCATTCACAGCTTACGCCTCGCGATTCAATAAAAAAGGCGCTCGTTTAAGCTTTGCAGAGCCATTGCCGAGAGTGTCAGGATTTTTTTTAAGGCAGAAGCCCGCGCGTCAGCAAGGGCGGATTTCGATTTGAGATTTGGGAATGCGGATTTCGGATTTGTCGTTAGATAAAGCTTAAATACCAAATCCGCAATCGTTTCCGCCCTTACTGACGCGCGGGCTTCTGCCTCGTATCAAACTCTCCCGCCCAAACACATTTACATCAAAACCCGTTTGCCCTTACAATGACGGCAATCATTTAAGCTCTATCTTTTAATTCCACAAGGAGAAACGCCAAATGGCTGATAAACATTCCGAAGGCTATCAAGAAGCACTCCGACGCATTGAAGAAAACTTTAGAACAAAAGACACCGCCCTTAATTTAAATGGATTAAATCTTACTCAGATTCCACCTCGAATTAGTGAGTTATCGCATCTAGAGACTCTTTATCTTAATGACACAAAAATAAACAAACTGCCGGTTGAGCTTTTGGAATTGAAAAAGCTCAAGGCGCTTAGTCTTATAGGAACAAAAATAGATGTTATAGAAGAGGCTTTTTCAAAGCTAGTTAACTTAGAAAGAATTTCTTTTCACAACGCGAAGATTTGTAAATTACCGAACGCATTTAC
The DNA here is from genome assembly GCA_035296345.1 of Pyrinomonadaceae bacterium. Classification (GTDB taxonomy): domain Bacteria; phylum Acidobacteriota; class Blastocatellia; order Pyrinomonadales; family Pyrinomonadaceae; genus JALZHR01. Next base: position 4,685 of record DATHBC010000692.1, read on the forward strand.
AAAGCTGAAAAATTTAAAGGGGCTTTCTCTTGGATATACAAATATCACTACATTTCCAAGAGAAATTCTAGAACTAGTGAGCTTAGAAGTTCTTTCTCTTATGTCCACGAAAATAAATGAGTTACCAAAGGAAATTGCGAAATTAAAGAAACTCCGAGAACTTTATCTTTCTAACACAGAAATCAGTGAACTTCCAAGAGAGATTTTAGAATTAGAGAATTTAAAGAAGCTTACTCTTGAGGGTTCAAAACTAAATATACCACCTGAGATTGTTAATACAAGTAATGCACAAATAATTCTCAATTATTATTTTGAGAATGTTGTAGGAGTTGAACAACCGCTGAATGAGATAAAAATGTTAATTCTCGGTGAAGGAACAGTGGGGAAAACTGCGTTGGTTAACCGACTTGTTTTTAATAGATTTGAAACCACGGAGAAAACCGAAGGCATCGATATTCACAAATGGAATGTCGAAGTTAAAAAGAATTGTCAGATTCAAATCAATATCTGGGATTTTGCCGGGCAGGAAATAACGCACGCGACGCACCAGTTTTTTCTGACGAAAAGAAGTCTTTATCTTCTAGTTTTGGCTTCGCGTCAGGACGAGAAAGCGAATCGTTTGGAAGAATGGCTCAAGGTTATTCAAAATCTCGGCGGCGAATCGCCCGTGATTATCGCCTGCAATAAATCGGACGAGCATCAGATGAACCTTGACGAGCGCGCCTTGCGCGAGAAATATCCGAACATTCGTGAAATTATTAAAGTTTCCTGCAAAAAAGGCACGAATATTAAAAAGCTAAAACAAAAAATCCTGGCTGAAATCAAGAAGATTCCGCACGTTTTCGACCCGTTTTCAAAGAGATGGTTTGCGGTAAAGGAAAAGCTGGAAAATCTGAATGAAAATTACATTCCGTTTGACGATTATTTGAAGATTTGCGATGCGGAAGGCATCACTGAAGATTTAGACCGCGAAACGCTGATTAAGTTTCTGCACGATTTGGGCGTGGTGCTGAATTTTCTCGATGACCCGCGCGTCAGCGAAACGAGCGTTCTGAAACCCGAATGGATAACCGGCGGCGTTTATAAAATTCTGACTTCACCATTGCTTGGCGACAAACACGGTGTTTTAACTTTGGAAATGGTCGGCAGAATTCTCGACAACCGCCGTTATCCGAGACACAAGCATCGCTTTATCGTGCAGATGATGGAAAAATTCGAGCGTTGTTTTCCGCTTAAAAACGACCGGACTTTTCTCGTTCCAGACCTTTTGCCGAAACAGCAGCCGGATTTCGGTGATTGGAAACCCGACGAAACGGGCTTGGGTTTTCAATATCATTACGAAATCGAGCCGGGAAGCTTTATCACGCGATTTATCGTCAATATGAATGAATATATCGACGAAGAAATTTACTGGCGAAAAGGCGTTGTGCTGAAAAACGGTCAAGAAAATCGCGCGCTGGTCAAAGCCGACCTCGAAGACAAGAAAATCTTTATCTGGATTGACGGCAAAATGGAAACGCGGCGCGGTTTTCTTTCGATTATCCGCCGCCAGTTTGAGAGGATTCACGAAACTATGGCGAATCTTAAAGTAACTGAATATGCTCAACACGAAAAGGGATTAATTCCTTACAAATCTCTTTTAAAATTAGAAGAAAAAGGCATAAAAAATCATTACTTCCCCGAAATTGATGCCGAAATAGATGTCCCTGAAATGCTGAATGGTTTTGAATCGCTTAATGAGAGACTTGACCGGGTGATTAAGAGAAATGAACCTACTTATAAGTTTCGCGGAAGTATGTCGAAAGCATTTGAAATAGAAAGAATGACGATGCAGTATGACGTGGCACTAAGTTTTGCAGACGAAGACCGTGATTTTGTCGAAAAAGTTTATCAGGAATTGATAGCGAATGATGTTTCGGTCTTTTATGATTTCGACGAAGATATTGCTGTGGGTTTATGGGGCGAAGATTTAATTGAGACTTTAGACAGGACTTACCGCGAGCGGTCGAAATGCGTCGTAATTTTTGTTTCGGCAAGTTATGCCAAAAAGATGTGGACAAAACTTGAACGACGAAGCGCTTTAGCAAAAGCCTTAGAGGAAGAAAAAGTCTATGTTTTGCCGGCGCGTTTTGACGATACGAAATTACCCGGACTTTTGCCGACGGTCGCTTTTGTCGATTTAACAAAAGAAACGCCTCGAAGCTTTGCGCAGAAAATAATCAGGAAACTCCAAAAGCTGTAAAATAAATAAAGCAAATAGACGAAGCCGGCGAAGTCCTGTTAAAATCAACATCGTTAGCAATACATTTTATAAAAATCAGATAGGACAAAATAATTTTGCGGGTTGCGGTTCTTTCTGCGGAAGCAGTTCCATATTCTAAAACCGGCGGTTTGGGGGATGTCGCGGGGGCTTTGCCGAAGGCTCTGAAGCAGGTCGGCGTGGATTCGGTTCTGGTGACGCCGTGTTACCGGCAGACTAAGGGCGAATATTTGGGGCGGACGGCGATGGACGACCTTTGGGTGGACTGGCGCGGCGGCGGTTATCGCGCGAGGGCGTTTTACAGCGAGGCGAACGGGTCGCCGACTTTTTTGATTGACGCGCCGGAGTATTTTCATCGCGGCTCGATTTACGGGTTTAACGAAGATTACGAGCGGTTCGCGTTTTTTAATCACGCGGCGCTCGTTTTGCTCAGGCGCGTCGGCGCGCCGCCGGACATTGTGCATTTAAACGACTGGCACACGGGTTTTGCGGCGGTCGAGATTGCGTCGAAAAGGTTTCGGGACGCTTACTGGCAGAATACGCGGACGGTTTTTTCGATTCATAATCTGGCTTATCAGGGCGCGTTCGACGCCGGGGAATTGTGGAAGCTCGGTTTCGGCGGCGATTTCGAGCGCAGCGCGTTTCTGGCGGACGGCTCGGCGTCGGCTTTGAAGGCGGGCTTGAGCGTTTCGGATATGCTTTCGACCGTTTCGCGCCGCTACGCGCAGGAGATTCAGACGGCGGAAAACGGTTACGGCTTGGACTGGCTCTTGCGGCAGCGCGCGGGTCGCCTGGTCGGCATCACGAACGGCGTCGATTACGACGTCTGGAATCC
>DATHBC010000693.1:0-3166 GCA_035296345.1 Pyrinomonadaceae bacterium
GGGAATGCGAAACGCCTCGCCGTAATCGCGATTGAATCTTTCCGCCAAATCGCGCGTCAGTTCCAGATGCTGTTTCTGGTCCTGCCCGACCGGAACCAAATCGGTCCGGTAAAGCAGAATGTCCGAAGCCATCAAAACCGGGTAAGTGAAAAGACCGGCTCCGACGCGCTCGCCCTTGCCGCTGGATTTGTCTTTAAACTGCGTCATTCTTTCCAGCTCGCCCATGCGCGCGACGCACGTCAGAATCCAGGCGAGCTCGGCGTGCTCGGCGACGTCCGACTGCACGAAAACGGTCGAAATTTGCGGGTCGACGCCCGCAGCCAGGTAAATCCGCGCCAAATCCAGAGTTTTCTTTTTCAAAACCTGCGGGTTTTGCGGCAGCGTGATGGCGTGCAGGTTGACGATGCAGAAAAAGCTCTCGTATTCGTGCTGGAGCGCGACCCATTTTTTCAGCGCGCCCAGATAGTTGCCGATGTGCAGCTCGCCGGTCGGCTGCGCGCCGCTAAAAATGCGTTTTTTCATAAATTAGGCAGCTAAAATATAATACAAAGCGATACGAAAAGGCAGTAAGATAATGTGAAAAACACCGATGTAAATCAAAAACATTAAAATCAGGAATCCGAATTGTTCGAGCAAATCCAGCGTCGGCTGAAAACTTTCCGGCAGAAAGGTCGAAAGAATCTTGCTGCCGTCAAGCGGCGGAAAAGGCAGCAGATTGAAAACGAACAGAGACAGATTCAGGGTCATCATATTACCGAGCAGAATAAATATCGGATTGGCGTTTGCCGCAAAAAATTCGCGCCAGTCGTAACCCTGCCAGATTAAAATTTTCGCAATCACGAGCGCAATTGTCAGCAAGAGCAGATTTGCCAGCACGCCGGCTATCGAAACCATCACGTTCGCTTTTTTATAATTCGTCCAGTTGCGCGGATTGACCGGCGTCGGCTTGCCCCAGCCGATGAGCGGAATCGAGCCGACCGCGCCGCCGACCGCGCCGAAGATAAACGCGACAATCGGAATAAGCAGAGTTCCAATCGGGTCGGTGTGCTTGACCGGATTTAGGGTGACGCGACCGAGTTGATAAGCCGTGTCGTCGCCGAATTTATACGACATCCAGGCGTGTCCGGCTTCGTGAGCCGAAATCGCCAGCAGCAAAACGACCATATAAATTACCAGATGTGCGACCAGTTGCGTTATATCAATTCCGCCCATTTCCTTACTCCCCTGCTTTTTGCGGCAAATGTTGTTTTTACTTTTAAATTGTGCCATTCTTTCAGAACAAAATAAAATCATCAACGGAGATTTTAATGCTGAAACAGTTACTTTTCGGCGGCGAAACGTCTGCTTCGCCGCTGACGAATTTGGGTTTGACGCTGCTCAGGATTTTCGCCGGTATCGGCTTGATGACGCACGGCGTCGGGAAAATTCAGCCGAAACCGGAATTTATCGAAAGCGTCGCGGGAATGGGCTTTCCGATGCCCGTGTTTTTTGCGTGGGCGGCGGGACTGGCGGAATTTGCGGGCGGCGCGCTTCTGATTCTGGGTTTGTTTACGCGCCCGGTCAGCTTTTTGATTGCTTTTACGATGGGGACGGCTCTTCTCGGGCGGCACTTGAACGACCCTTTCGCGACGCAGGAAAAAGCGTTTCTTTATTTTTTTATCGCTCTCGCGTTCCTGTTTATGGGCGCTAATTTCTGGAGCGTGGACGGCATTTTAAGGAGAAACAGAAGTTTATAGAAGCTTAATCTATGAGCAAAGATAAAAATTACATCGTCTGTATCGCCAGCGAGCACAAGGGCAACGATTTTATGGAAGAAGCGCATGAGGCAGGCTGGCACGTCACGCTGGTGACGAAAGAAAAGCTGCTGGACGAGCCGTGGCTCTGGACGAGCCTGAACGCCGTGAAAACCGTGCCGAACGATGCCGCCGCCGAAGATTACATCCGCGCGATTGCCAATGTCGCCGGAACGCAGCCGATTACGCGCATCGTCGGGATGGACGAGTTCGACGTTCTGACCGCCGCCAAAGCGCGCGAGCATCTTAATATCGACGGCGGAATGACCGGCTCGTTCGCCCTGCGCTTTCGCGACAAGCTGCGGATGCGGCGGCTGGCGAAACAGGTCGGCATCCCTTGCCCGGAATTCGTCGGTATTTTTAACCGCGCCGAAGTCGACGCATATCTGGAAACGGTTCCCGCGCCGTGGATTATCAAGCCGCGCACGGAAGTTTCCGCTTTCGGCATCCGCAAATGCGAAACCAAAGAGCAGGTCTGGCAGGTTATAAATGATTTGGACGCGCGCAATACGTGGCGCGACCACCCGTCGCAGTTTTTGATTGAGAGCTTTGTCGAAGGCAGGGTTTTTCACGTCGATTCGGTCGTCGCCGACGGCAAAATCGTCGCTTCGGGCGTCAGCGCGTACGGCGCGCCGCCGATGCGCGTCTCGCACGAGGGCGGAGTTTTCACGACCGCGATTCTGCCGTATAAATCCAAAGAACGCAAAGAGCTGGAACATCTCAACAAAGAGCTTCTGAAAGGCTTCGAGTATGAACAGGGCGTTTCGCACGCCGAATTTTTGCAGTCGGCTGAAAGCGGCGAATTTTATCTGCTGGAAGTCGCCGCGCGCGTCGGCGGCGCTTATATCGCCAACGTTCTGGAACAGGCTTCCGGCTTTAACCTCTGGCGCGAATGGGCGAAACTGGAAACCGCGACGAAAAAAAATCCCTACAAGCCGCCGAAGCTGCGCAAGGATTACGCCGGAATCACGCTGGCTCTGGCAAAAGAACCGACGCCCGACACGTCGCATTACACGGACGAAGAAATCGTCTATCGCGTGACGAAACCGAAGCACGTCGGCTTGGTTTTCTTCTCGAAAAAACACAAGCGCATCGAGGAGCTTTTAGCGACATACACGGAAAAAATCACGCGGGATTTTCTCGCCGTCGCGCCCGTTAAAGAAAGATATGACGATTGAAGAAATTACTTCTTTCCTGTATAAAGAAGTTTGATATTGATTAAGCAATAAAATAGCTCACTTATGTCAAGCGTATATTTCGAGCAATTTGAAAGTCTCTGGAACCGAGTAAAAGGAAAATTCGAAAGCGAAAGCAACGAATCTTTTACTCTGGATAATCTGCGTAATCACTTAATCTCTCAAAATCTATTAGCT
>DATHBC010000694.1:0-3585 GCA_035296345.1 Pyrinomonadaceae bacterium
TGAAATCGAAAAAATATTAAATAAAGCAGATTCCGCGTCAGCGCCGCCGGTCAGGGATTTTTTGAAAACCATTAGAACGCGATTTGTCGAAGCCGCCGAGTTAGTCGCGGAAAGAGAAAGCGAATTTTTGTTTTTTAACGTCAATCGTCCTTCCGATTTCGAATCAATCAGTGATAAAACCGGGAATTGAGAACAGAGAGCGGCTTTAATTTTCAGTTCTCACTTTTCAGTTTCTTTACGGCTCAGCAAGGCTTCCGGTCAATCCGGCGGTTAATCTTAAACTCAACCGGATATAGATTAAAAATGCCGGGCTTTTAATAATTCGAAGCCCGGTATTCTTGTTTGCAGCTTATTCGTTCCAATCCGGCGTGTGAAAAATTCCCTCTTTGTCGATTCTCTGATAAGTGTGCGCGCCGAAAAAGTCGCGCTGCGCCTGTATCAGGTTGGCGGGCAGGCGTGCCGAGCGAAAAGCGTCGAAATAAGCCAGCGCCGACGACAGGCAAAGCGCCGGAATGCGGCTCTCGGTAAATTTGGCGGTAATCGCGCGCCAGTCTTCACGGTTTCTGTTTAAGATTTCGGCGAAGCGTTCGTCTAAAATCAGGTTCGGAAGCTCCGGGTTTTCGGAGAAAGCGCGGCGCATTTCTTCCAGAAGAGCCGAGCGAATAATGCAGCCGCCGCGCCAGATTTTGGTGATTTCCGACAGATTCAGATTGTAGTTTTTTTCCTTTGAAACCGTCTGCAAAAGCGAAAGCCCCTGCGCGTATGTGACGATAAACGAGCTCAAAAGGGCGTTTTTAAGCTGCTCGACAAATTCGCCGAAATCTGCGGCAAATTCTTCGCGCAAACGAGCGTTTTTCCGCTCGTCGGCTTCGTTTCCGGCTGTTTCTCCGCCGCTTTTTGCCGTAATTTCGTCAATTTTTTCTTTGTGGTGCAGACTGACGGTGGTTTCGACTTCGTGTTCGGCGCGGGCGGCTTTCGGGCTGGTGACGAGACGGCTCGAAACAATCTGACCTTCTTTCAGCGGATGCGCCTCGGGCTTCGGCAAACGGCTGCCGAATTTTTCGGCAATCAAAATGCGCGCTTCCTTCTGCGCGGAAATCTGGCGCATCGCGACCGCCGCGTCAATCGTCGGAATCGGCACGCCGAAATCCATCGCCGCCTGCGAAGTCCATTTGCCCGTACCTTTCTGCGCGGCTTTGTCGAGAATCATTTCGACCAGCGGCTTTCCGGTTTCCGCATCAATTTTGCGCAAAACCTCAGACGTGATTTCGACCAGAAAAGAATTCAGCTCCGAATCGTTCCAACGGGCAAAAGTTTCGCTCATCCGGCTGTAATTCATTTTCAGAACGCGGAGCATAAAATCGTAGGTTTCCGCTAAAATCTGCATCAAGCCGTATTCGATGCCGTTGTGCACCATTTTGACGAAATGCCCGGCGCTGGAATTTCCCATATAAGCGACGCACGGCTCGCCGCCGACTTTCGCAGCGACGGCTTCGAAAATCGGTCGGACGTGCTCGTAAACCTCGCGCCTGCCGCCGGGCATGATGCTCGCGCCGTGACGCGCGCCTTCCTCGCCGCCCGAAACGCCGACGCCGATAAACTCGATGCCTTTGTCCAGCAGCAGAATCTCGCGCCGCTCGGTTTCGAGAAAATGCGAGTTTCCGCCGTCGATAACGACGTCGCCCGCTTCCAGATGCGGCAGCAAATCGTTGATAACCGCATCGACGATTTTGCCCGCCGGAACGAGCAGCATCACCCGTCGCGGGCGTTCCAGCGCGGCGACGAATTCCGGCAAACTGCCCGCCGCGACGACATTTAAGCCGCCGGATTCGGCTAGCAGCAACTGACGCTTTGCCGCGTCGATGTCAAAACCGGCGCACGAAAAACCGTGTTCCGCCACGTTCAGCAGAAAATTTCTGCCCATCGTTCCGAGCCCGACCATTCCGAATTGTGCTCTGCTGTTGTTCATAAAATTAATTATACTTTCCAGATTTCCGCGAAAGCCAATTCGTTTTTCCAGTTTTCGCCGTTTTCCTCAAACGTCCACCACGCCGACAGAACCGTATGCGCGAAAATCCATTTCCGTACATTCTGCGGTTCGACGGCAAAGGCTTCGGAAAATCGTCGAAGGGCGTCGTCTAATTTTTCCGTTAAATCCGGCGCGGATTTCAGCCAGTCGGCGTGATTTATCATAAAAATGCTCAAATCGTAGCCGATGTTGCCAATAATGCCTTTCGGGTCAATCGCCAGAAAATTTTCGCGCTCAGCCGACAGGATGTTTTCGTGATGAAAATCGCCGTGCAGCAGCGTTTCTTGCCCGCGCGCAGACATTAACTCGTCAAAGAAACGCCGCGCTTTTTTGACGTATTCGGGAGCGAAACCGGTTTTTTCGGCTTTTTGCAAGCCTTCAAACCATTCTTCGAGTCCCGGAAATTCGCTCGTTGCCGGCGGCTCGCGCCAGAAATCGCGCATCACTTTGATTGCAATCCCGACGGCTTTTGCGTCGTCGCCCGCGCAAATTTCCTTTAAATTTTCGCCCGGCGTCATTTTTTCCAACAATAGAGCCAGACGTTTCTCGTCAAACCGCAAAAGCCTGCAAACGCCTCTGCCGTCGAGAAACCGGAGCGTTCCGACTTCGCCGAACGTCGTTCTTTTTTCGCCCGGAAAGCCGATTTTTACGACCGCTTCGCCGCCCGTTTTCAAAACGCACGGCGCGACGTAGTGATAAGACAAATTCGGAAAAGGCTTTTTGATTTCGAGCGACCAGTTACGCTCGATTTCGCAGATAATCTCCGGCAAATCTTCAATCCAGCGCCCGCCTTCTTCGCGAAACGCGCCCGAAATCGCTTCGGTAAATTTCTGCGGCAATTTTTCTGGAAAATTCCGGTGCATTCTTGACGAGTTTAGCTTTTCTCGGAGATTCTAAACAAATGAAATCTTTACACGAGGCGATTCGACCGACCGCGTTTATAGAATCGGAAAAATTAAAAAAGCATCTCGGCGTCGATTTAACCGTCGCCAGCGAAACTTTTCAGCACACCGGCAGCTTTAAATTCCGCGCCGCTTACAATCTGGCTTTAAACGTCGCGAACGAGGAAATCCTGACCGCTTCTTCGGGAAATTTCGGTCAGGCTCTAGCTTATGCGTGCCAGTTAACAAATAAAAAATGCACGGTCGTGATGCCCGAAACCTCGGCGCGCGTGAAAATCGAAGACGTCCGCGGTTACGGCGCAACGGTCGATTTGGTCGATACGAACAAAATCGGCAGAAACGAAAGAGTCGCGCAGCTGGCTGAACAAATGCCGGACGCATATTTTGCCAGCGCCTACGACGATTTGTTCGTCATCGAAGGCAACTCGACGCTCGGCGATGAGCTTTCCGCCAAAAATTTCGACGTTGTCGTTTCGCCAATTGGCGGCGGCGGCTTGATTTCGGGAATTGCGAAAGGCTTGCGCCGCAATTCGCGGCGGGCGGCTTTAACCGGAGCCGAGCCGCTGCTGGGAAACGATGCTTCGCAATCGCTCAAAGCCGGAGAAATCGTGCGGAACGCGGTCGAGCCGATGACGATTGCCGACGGCGCGCGCA
>DATHBC010000695.1:0-3445 GCA_035296345.1 Pyrinomonadaceae bacterium
GGTAAAACCGGAAAATAACAAACCGCCGAAAAGATGAATCGAGCATAGAAAGATGAATAAAGCCGGCGCTTTTTTTGCGCTTCGGGCTTTATCCCGACCGCGAATCAGCCCGGCTCGGACAGGTTGCCGACCGGAGAAAAAGTCCTCGTTTGACAAAATTTGTTTCTACTCTTTTTTCGCCGGATTACTGCTCCGCAACGCGCGTCCAGCCGTTGCTGACCTGTTGAAAATTCTCAATTTGGCGGCTGATAAATTCCGATTCCGCCGGCTGCCACTCTAATCGCTCGACGGCGATGAAAGGGTAATCGACGCGAATGACGTTAAACGAATTTGCTTCGCCCCTGCCGCGCGTCGAGGTCGCGGTTCCGGCTTGCACGACCAGCGCCGAATGGTCGCCTATCTGGTAGCGTTTCGCGGTGTGCCCGGTATGGCTGACGTGGAGATGCCCGGCGAGAAAAACATCCGCGCCGCAATCGGCGAGCGTTTGCATCGCCATCTCGGCGCGCCCGACCAGCTCGCTGTCGTCGTGACCTTCCGGCAAATCGAACGGGTGATGCGTGACGACGATTTTAACCACTTTGTCGCCGAGCGGGCACAGTTTTTCGCGCATCGCGGCGACCTGCTCTTCATTGACGCGCCCGCCTTTAAAGGTCAAAGAACGCGCCGTGTTGATGCCCATCACGGCAATTTCCTCATCGGCGTAAAACGGCTCCAAATCGTTTGTGATAAAACGCCGGTATTTATCGAGCGGCTGCAAAAATCTGGCAAAAATATTGTAGAGCGGCACGTCGTGATTGCCCGGAACGACGATTTGCGGCTCGGGCAGCCGGTCTAAAAAAGCGCGGGCTGCCTGAAACTGCTCGCTGCGCGCGCGCTGCGTCAAATCGCCGGAAACCGCGACGACATCCGGTTTAAGCTCGGCGACGAGCGCAATCAAAGGCTCGATAATCGCCTCGTCGACGCGCCCGAAATGTATATCGGACAAATGCACCATCGTTCGCATCAAAAATTACTCCTTTTCCCCGGCTTGCCCGCTCGCCTCGGCTTCGGTTTTCGCCGGCACAATCACGCGCAGCGCGGCAGGTCGCACGCGGTAATGAAGCGGCGTTTCCAGCATTAGAACTTCGCCGTCCAGCGCGACGCGCAATTGTTTGCGGCGCGTTTCTATCCATATCTCGTCCGTGCACATCGAGACGAAATCCTTCGCCTGGCGGAGTCGCCCGAACAGCGCCCGCACCGCCATCTGCACCAATCCGAACCGCCCGGTGCGCGGCGTCATATACAAACTCAGATGTCCGGCGTCCAGACAAGTCCGCCCGCCGATGTTAAAACTTTCCATCTCGTACGAATTATTTCCGATAAAAACGAACGGCGCGCGCGTGACGATTTCCTTGCCGTCGGCGTTCAGACGGATGCCTATAAACGGATAGCGGCGCAGCACTTTAAAGGCGGCGCGCAGCAGCGAATACCACTTTCCGTAGCCGAGTCGCTGTCGCTGCTCGCGCCGCCGCACCACGTCCGGGTAAAGTCCCAGGCTTGAATTGTTGATAAATACCCGCCCGTTAACTTCCCCGACGTCGACTTTCGCCGCGTGACCGGCAAAGATTGTGCGCGCCGCTTCTTCAACGTCGAGCGGAATATTCAAATCCTTGGCGAAATGATTGAGCGTGCCGAGCGGCAATACGCCGAGAATCTTTTCCGTGCCGACCAGCTCTGCGGCGACCGCGCTGACCGTGCCGTCGCCGCCGCCCGCCACAATCGTCCGAGCCTCGCCGGATGCGGCGCGCTTCGCCAGCTCGACAATCTCATCTCCGCTCCGCGCCAGATTAATCTGCGCATCAATGCCGTTTGCTTTGAAAATGTCATCCAGAATCCTCCGTTCTTCTTCCTTGTCGCCCGTGCCCGAGCCAGCATTAATAATAACGATTATTGGAGTATTCATATTAGAAATTCATTCCATTTTTTAACTCGTCTCAATCAATTAGACTATTTTTTCCGTTTCTTTTAAACAAGCATCGCATATTCTGCAAAAATTTGAATAAAATCGGTCTGAAATCTAAAGCTCGAAGTCGGCAGTCAATTTGTTTTTTCCGGCTGCGGACTTTAGACTTTAGATTTCGGACTTTCTTTCGTTATGGACAATCTCGTTTTTTCAAATATGATGCATCGCCCGGCGCGTACGCTGGTCAGCGTTCTGGGCATCGCCATCGGCGTTTTGCTCATTATCTTCACCATCGGGCTGGCAAACGGCACGATGCGCGAGCGCGCGGCGCGCGATTCTAACGTCGGCGCGGAGATTATGTTTCGCGCGGCGGGCACATTCGGGCTGCAAGGCTCGGAATCTTTTCGCCTGCCGGTGATTATGACCGAAGATTTGGCGAAAATCGAAGGCGTCCGGCAGGTCGTTCCGCTCGGTCAAACCTCGGTGCAAGCCGACTCGAACACGGGCAGCCGCCTGATTGACGGCGTGAATTTTAATGAATACGCCGAGATGGCGCATTTGAAAATCATCGAAGGTCGCGCCATCGAAAGCGGCGACGAAGCCGTCATCGACACCGGCTTTCAGCGGCAGAAAAACCTGAAAATCGGCGACGCGGTGAATATCTGGGAGCGCGAATTTAAAATCGTCGGAACCTATGAACCCGCAGCCGGCGCGCGCATAAAAATTCCGCTCTCGACGATGCAGGCGCAGCTCTCCGCCGAAAATCAATGCACGGCGATTTTGATTTCCGTGCGCGAAGGCTCTACGGCGGAACAGGTCGCCGAATCGATTCACCAAAAATTCCCGGACAATCAGATTATTTTCACCAAGGACATCGAAGAGCTTTATATGTCGGGGTTTCCGGCGATGAACGTTTTTCTCGACGTGATTGTGGGCGTCGCGGCGGTTATCAGCGCGCTCGTGATTTTGCTGACGATGTACACGACCGTCACCGAACGGACGCGGCAAATCGGGATTTTGAAGGCGCTCGGAATGTCGAACGCGCGCATCGCGTGGACAATCGCGCAGGAAGCGATATTGATTAGCTTTTTCGGCGTTGTCGCGGGCGTCGTCTTAACGGTGCTTTTGCGTTTTGCTCTGACGCGAATCACGACGCTGGAAGTGGAAATCAGCCCTGTAGTGCTGGCAATCACGCTCGTCGTCGGGCTTGCCGGCGGCGCACTCGGCGCGCTCTATCCGGCTCTGCGCGCGGCTCGTCTCGATGCGGTCGAAGCGTTGAGCTATGAATAAATTACGAATTAAAAATTACGAATTACGAATGGATGAATTAATTCAAATGTTCGATTCGATTCAACCAATTCGTAATTCGTAATTCGTAATTTTTAATCCGCGTGTTCGGCGTGATTCAAGCCGGAACGGGTTGTTTCCTTTCCAGCCCGAATCCAGCCGCGGCGGACGGTTTTGCCGGAAGGCGGAAATCCGAAATTGCCCAAAAGTCCGAAT
>DATHBC010000696.1:0-5073 GCA_035296345.1 Pyrinomonadaceae bacterium
CGAAACGATTTTGCGGATGGCGGGCATCAGGAAGGTTTTTTCGGGCGTCGTGGCGCTCGATAATGTCGATGTCGAATTTGAAAGGGGCAAAGTTCATTCGCTGGTCGGCGAAAACGGCGCGGGCAAATCGACGCTGATTAAAGTGATGACGGGCGCGTACTCGCGCGACGGCGGCGAGATTTTTCTGGAAGGCGCGCCGGTAAATTTTCGCTCTCCCGAAGACGCGCAGCACGCCGGCGTGGTCGCCGTCTACCAGGAAGTCAACCTTTTGATGTTTCGCACGGTCGCCGAGAATATTTTTCTCGGACGCGAGCCGCGCAAATTCGGCTTTGTCGATTGGGCGCGGATGAACCGGGAAGCGGGCGAGCTTTTGCAGAATCTCGGGCTTAATATTAATCCGAAAGCCGAGCTTGGAACCTTGAATATCGCTCTGCGGCAGATGGTCGCCATCGCGCGCGGCGTCTCGACCGGCGCGAAAGTTCTGGTTCTGGACGAGCCGACCAGCAGCTTGACGGAAAAGGAAGTCGGGATTTTATACGACGTGATTCGCCGCTTGAAAGCGCAGGGCACGGCGATTGTTTACATCTCGCATCGTTTTGACGAGCTTTACGCCGTCTGCGATAAAGTGACGGTTCTGCGCGACGGAAAACTGGTCGGAACGCGCGATTTGGCGGGGCTTGAGCGCATCGACCTCGTCTGTATGATGCTCGGCAAACAGCGCGAGGAGCTGGAAAAGAAAGGCGCGACCGCTTTCGGCGAACATCACGCGGCGCAGAAGGAGTCCGTGCCTTTGCTGAAAACCGAAAACTTAACTCGCGGTCGCCGTTTGCGAAACGTTTCGCTCGAAGCGCGACACGGCGAAATTCTCGGAATGGCTGGACTTTTAGGCTCGGGCAGAACGGATGTGGCGCGAGCGATTTTCGGCGCTGACCGAATCGAGGACGGAAAAGTTATGCTCGACGGCAAAGCGGTGAATCTGCACTCGCCGACCGACGCCATCAACGCCGGAATCGCTTTTCTCTCGGAAGACCGCAAAGCCGAAGGCATCATTCCCGAATGGTCTGTCCGCGAAAATCTGACGCTCGCCGCGCTGCCCGCCCTGACGACGATGGGCGTCGTCTCGCGCGCCAAACAAAACGAGATTGTCGATAAATTTATCAAGCGACTCGGCATCAAGACTTCCAGCCCCGAACAGAAAATCCGCGAGCTTTCCGGCGGCAATCAGCAGAAAGTTTTGCTGGCGCGCTGGCTCTGCAAAAATCCGAAATTTATGATTATGGACGAGCCGACGCGCGGCATCGACATCGGCGCGAAAGGCGAGATTCAAAAACTCGTCAACGAGCTGGCAAACGAAGGGCTTGGCGTTTTGATGATTTCGTCGGAACTCGAAGAACTCGTCGAAGGCAGCTCGCGCGTCGTCGTGATGCGCGACGGCGAGCTGGTCGCCGAACTCAAACGCGACCGGATTTCGCAGGACGCGATTATCAACGCGATGGCGGAAGCCGACGGCGACAGCGAAACTACCGCAGCAGCAGCAATAAAGAACGGAGAAAATGCAGGTGTCTGATTTTTGAGAAAATTCACTGCATTAATATTCGCGCTGCTTTCGTGCATTTCAGGCATCGTCTTCCGCACCGGCGGAACGCCGTATTTACGCGAAGAAACCGATTTGATTAAACGTCTGACGGGTCAGGTTAAAAAGATGAACGCGACGAAGTAAAAGTTCAAAGTTCAAGGTTCAGAGTTTGGTTGTTCGCCAGACTTTGAGCCTTGAGCTTTAAGCCTGAAACTCTTTAATAGTAAGCAGATAAATATTAAAAATTATGGCAGAAGCGACTCCAATCAATCCGGCGGCAAAAGGCAATTTTCGACTGGCGGATTACGCGCCGACTTACGGGGCTTTAGCCGCGCTGATTTTGCTGCTCGTTCTGAACGCGCTTTTTACGCCGAACTTCGCCGCTTTCGATAATTTCAGAAATATACTGGTGCAGGCGACGCCGACGATGCTGGTCGCCGTCGGCATGACGTTCGTGATTTCGACGGGCGGCATCGACTTGTCGGTCGGCTCGATAATGGCGATTGCGTCGGCGGCGGCGGCGATTTCGCTCGACTACGGCGCGGGCGCGGCAATTTTGATTGGCTTGGGCGTAGCGACGCTCATCGGCGCGTTTAACGGCGTGCTCATTGCGGGTTTTAAGATTCAGCCGATTATCATCACGCTGGCGCTTTTGATTTCCGGGCGCGGCATCGCGCAGGTTATCAGCAACGGCGGGCAGTTGATTCCGTTCAGCAATCCGGCGTTCGAATACTTGGGAAAAGGCGTGATTGCCGGAGTTCCGTTTCAGATTATCCTGCTCGTCCTTGTTATCCTGCTCGCTATTTTTCTGCTGCGCTCGACGATTTTCGGGCGTTACATCATCGCCGTCGGCGGCAACGAAGAAGCCGCGAGACTCTCGGGCATCCGCGTTAATCGCGCGAAAATTGCCGTTTACGCTCTGAGCGGCTTGCTCGCCGGACTCGCCGGATTGATTTACACGGCGCGACTCGGCGCGAGTGATGCGTCGAAAGTCGGCGAGGGAATCGAGCTTGACGCGATTGCCGCGACCGTCGTCGGCGGCACTGCTTTAACCGGCGGGCGCGCGACGATTATCGGCACGATTATCGGCGCGCTGATAATGCAGATTATCACGACGAGCTTTAACATGAACGGCATAAAATTTTCCTACTCGCTCGTCATTAAAGCCGCGATTATCCTGCTGGCGGTTTATATTCAACGCCCGAAACTGAATTAGAATTTTTAGCCACAGAGGACACAGAGAACACAGAGAGAAAGAAAAAGATTTAAACTGCTATGCAATTCTATAAGTCAAAAATAAACTTTCGTCTTCAAAAATTCTTAAAAAATCTCTGTGTCTCTCTGTGTTCTCTGTGGCTGATTTTTCTTTTCGCTTTTCAAGCTCAGGCGCAGACGTATGTCAACCCCGTGATTCCCGGCGATTTTCCCGACCCGTCGGTGATTCGCGTCGGCGAAGATTTTTACGCGACGGCGACGACGGGCGGCTGGTCGCCGCATTTTCCGCTGCTGCACTCGAAAGATTTGATTAACTGGGAAATTATCGGCGCGGTTTTCAGCGAAAAACCCGTCTGGGCGAAAGGCGATTTCTGGGCTCCGGAAATCACCGCCGACCGCGGTCGTTATTTCGTTTATTATACGGCGCGGCGCGACGAGGGGAAAAATAAAAAAGGCACGCTCTGCGTCGCCGTCGCCGTCGCCGAAAAACCGCAGGGACCTTATACGGACAAAGGCGCGCTCGTTTGTCAGGAAATGGGCTCGATTGACGGATTTTTCATGCGCGACGAAAACGACAAGCCGTTTTTAATCTGGAAAGAAGACGGCAACGACCGCCAGCAGCCGACGTGGCTTTACGCCCAGCAGTTGGATGAAAGCGGCACAAAGCTAATCGGCAAGGCGAAAAAAATGTTTCGCAACGACGCGGCTTGGGAAAATCACGTCGTCGAAGGCTCGTATATCATTCGCCGCGACGGCTGGTTTTATCACTTTTATTCGGGCAACGCCTGCTGCGGTCGCGGCTGCAATTACGCTCTGGGCGTCGCGCGCTCGAAAACGCTTTTGGGGAAATGGGAAAAAAATCCGGCGAATCCCATTCTGGCGGCAAAT
This sequence comes from Pyrinomonadaceae bacterium, assembly GCA_035296345.1. Lineage (GTDB taxonomy): Bacteria > Acidobacteriota > Blastocatellia > Pyrinomonadales > Pyrinomonadaceae > JALZHR01. The sequence goes on from DATHBC010000696.1 coordinate 3,680, forward strand.
CAGACGTGGCAATGTCCCGGTCACGGCAGCATCGTCACGACGGCGGACGGGCGCGACTTTATGCTTTATCACGCTTACCGGAGGCGTTCGGACGCTTTTAATATCGGGCGCGAGGCTTTGCTCGACGAAGTGAAATATCGCGACGGCTGGGCGGTTATCAACGAAAATCGCGGCGCATCGAACGGCGCGCCCGCGCCGTTTAAAAACACGCGGCAGCAGATGCTTTCCGGCTTTTTAAACGACGAGTTCAGCGAAAACGCTCTCGCGCCGAAATGGACTTACCCGCTTTATAACCTTCAAACCGCGCGGCTCGACGGCGGCTTTCTGACTATCGCTCCGGCGGAAAAACAGCTTGCGACCGAGAAAATGCCGGAAATCGTCGTCGCCGAGCGCACCGTTTCGGGAACCTACACGGCGACGACGCGCGTCGATTATAAATATTTAAGCGCGGACGAATTCGCCGGGATTTCCGCCTATAGCTGGCGCACAGAAGCCGTCGGCGTCAGCATCGGAAACGGGAAAATTTTCACCTGGCGGCGCGCCGAAGGGAAACACCAGGAGGTTTCCGGCACGGCTCTGCCGCCAAATTCGACGGCGATTCTCTTGCGTATCGAGGCGGAAGGCGGCGAAAATTTTCAGTTTTCCTACAGTCTCGACGGAAAAGCGTGGACGAAGGTCGGCGATAAAATCGTCACGGGCAATGTGGAAGGCGCGCGCGTCGCGCTCGTTTACAACGGCAGAACGACAAAACCCGGCGCGCGGTTTGACTGGCTGCGCGTCGAGCCAAAATAAAAACTTATGGAACAGCAGCAAACAGCGGTTCACGACGCGACAATCTCGGCGCAGGAAGAGCGCACGATGCGCGCTCGTTTCGGTTCTTTCATCCAGCAGCAGGGCGCGCTCGTCCTGCTCGTGCTGGTCTGCCTGATTGCGACGGCGCGCTACGAGGCGTTCCTGACGCCGGAAAATCTTTTGAACGTTTTGCGGCAGAATTCGATGCTCGGCATCATCGCGCTCGGCATGACGTTCGTGATTCTGACGGGCGGCATCGATTTGTCGGTCGGCTCGCTGCTGGCGGTCGCGGGCGTTATCGCCGCCAATCTGGCTGACCGCGGACTGGTCGTGGCGTTAATCGCGGCGGTCGCGGCGACGACCGTTTTGGGCTTGATAAACGGCACGGTCATCGCCAAGGCGCGGATTCAGCCGTTTATCGTCACGCTCGGAATGATGATTGCCGCGCGCGGCATCGCGCTCGCCGTGACCGGCGAGCAAAACGTGCGGATTCCGGCGACGGCGACGGAATTCGCGTGGCTCGGTCAGGGAATGATAGGCTTTCTGCCCGTTCCGATTTTGATTTTGATAATCGTATTTATCATCGGCTGGCTGGTTTTGAA
>DATHBC010000697.1:0-1877 GCA_035296345.1 Pyrinomonadaceae bacterium
CGCGCGCGCAAAACCGTCGCTCGTCACCTGTATACGTTATCGGCGCTTTCCCGAAAAGGTTTCCTCAGGGCGTATTCGACAACTTTTGACGGCGGCGCAAAATATTTCGGAAACTTTAGCGGTTTTCTGCCGATAATTTACCTGTCGAAGTAAATCTCGGAGAAAAGTAATGGGTTTAGAAATTAACGGCTCGACCGCAAACGTCAGAAACCGGACGATTAATCGCCCGGAACGCGACGACAATTCCCAATCGGAGCGAGCCGGTTCGAGAACGGGAAATCAGTCTCCTTCTTTGTTCGAGACATTTCTGCGCCCGTCGAGCGAGACCTTAAGCGACGTTTATGCTTCGCGTACGGGGCTTTCGACCGAAATCAACGCTTTCGGCGTCAGAAATCGCGCCGCCAATCAAAAAACGCCGCGCGACACGGAATTTGACGGTCATTTCGTCGGAGCAAACGGTCGGACTTTTTCTCCCGACACGCCTTTGAGCGGCATTCCCGCCGTGACGCCGGGCGGCGGCGTCAGAAACGACGAAACTTTGATTTACGTCAACGGAATCAAGACCAACGTGCGGAAGCAGGCTGCCAGTTTACAGGCGATTGCCGACCGGAGCGGCTCGCGCGTCGTCGGCATCCACAACGCCACGCAAAATTCAGCCGCCGATATTTTGCAGAGTCTCGGCGATAAGCTCGACATCGGCGGCAATCCGGCGGTCGATACTTTGGCGGATACGGTTTACGACGAGCTGCGCGCCGGGCGCGAAGTGCATCTGCTGGCGCACAGCCAGGGCGCGATTATCACGAGCCGCGCCTTGCAGGACGTCAAAATTCGCCTGATGGCTGAAGACGGGATGTCGCGCCGCGACGCGGAACGGCTGATGAACAACATCAAGGTCGAAACTTTCGGCGGCGCGGCGCGTCGTTTTCCCGACGGACCGCGATACGTTCACTACGTCAATCGCAACGACGTCGTGCCGCTGGCTTTCGGTCTGCGCTCGTGGCTGAACCCGTTTGCCCGCGCCGGTCGCGCCGCCGTGACGCATTATTTCCGCGAAGGCAGACCGCTGGCTTCGCACGGTTTCGAAAAATTTTATCTGCCCGAGCGCGTCTCGTTCGAACAGGCGAGACGGGGAAATTTTAATTAGGCTGGTTTCCGAAGAATGAACAGAGAAGAAGCAAAACAGCAGTTGGAAAACTTTTTTCGCCGGCTCGGGTCGGAAGCGTCGCTTTTTAACGAGCAGAAATTCGTTCAGGCGCGCGTCGGCGAATCGTTCGTCGGCTTTGAATTTGACGAAGCGGACGACGTTTTATCATGTCAGGCTTTGATTTATCGCTTTCGGCGCGAGCCGCGCGACGAAGTTCTCGACGCGCTATTCGCCGAGGAAACGCCCGTTAACAACGGCGGCGGCAGAATCGTCTTCGACAGTAAAACTTTCGCGCTTTATCTGCAGCGCGATTTCGCGGAAAAAATCGACGACGCATCGTTTTACGAGCAGGTTAACCAGTTGGCGCGCGCCAGCTTAATCTGGAACGGCGAAATCGTCGAACACGCCGCGGCAAAAGTTTCGGCAAGCTGAAAGGTCTGCCGATTAACGAAGAATTTATCCGAGGGATAAATAACTTCTCCTTCTACAACTACTCGGGCTGTGATTCCCAAACGTCACAGCCCTTTTTTTTATTTTAATCACAGAGGGCGCGGAGAACACAGAGAGAGAGAATTTAACCACAGATTTGCACAGATAAACCTGGATTCAAACAAGATGGACAGGATGAACAGGATAATTAGAGCGAATTTCAAATAAATGAGATACAAGAGTAGAATCAAAGAATGAAGGCATATTCTTTGGATTTACGAGAAAAGATCGTCGAAACCTATAA
>DATHBC010000698.1:0-1514 GCA_035296345.1 Pyrinomonadaceae bacterium
CGCGGGCGTTTACACATACGAAATCGCCACGATGAAAGCCGAAAAAGCGATAAATCTGGCGCGGGCAAACGAATATCCGCTGCTGTGCACGGTCGAGGAAGAGTAAGTGAAAATTAAAGGCTTTATCTGGCTCGAAGAAATCGCGCAAAAGCTGATTTGGAAACATTCCGTGCAAACGGAAGAAGTTAGCGAGATTTTTCTTAATAAACCCGGTTTTCGATTTGTTGAAAAAGGGCATCGAAAAGATGAAAATGTTTATGCCGCGCTTGGGCAAACCGACGCCGGGCGCTATCTGGTTTGTTTTTTGTTTATAAAAAAGACAATCGTGCTTTGATTTTATCGGTTAGAGATATGACCGACGCAGAGAGAAAGCTTTATGGCAGAAAATAAAAGTTCGCTTTCAAAAGAAGATTCGTATCAAAAAATCAGCGAATTTTGGGATGCGAATGATTTAAGCAATGTTTGGGAAAAGACCGAAGCTGCCGAATTTGAAGTCGATTTGGAATCAGACGTTTTTTATTATGCCGTCGAGACCTCGCTTTCGAAGAAGCTTCGCTCAATTGCTGAAAAGAAAGGTCTCTCGACCGAAAGTTTGGTTAATTTATGGTTGCGCGAAAAAGTAAATTCAAGCGCGGTGGCGGATGATTAAAAACCTTATCATATAGTTTTAAGATTTATGTTGACGAAAGAATTAGAAGAAACTTTAGGAATCGCGGTTGACGAAGCCGTCAAGCGCAGACACGAATACGTGACTCTGGAGCACTTGCTTTATGCGCTGCTGGAAGACCGGACGGCGCGCGACGTCCTGCTGAATTGCGGCGCGGATTTGGAAAAGCTGGCGACGAGTCTGGACGAATATTTTACGAGCGTTCTGGAGATTTTGCCCGAAAAGGTGCAGCTCATGCCGGAGCTGACCTCGACCTTTCAGGGCATCATTCAATACGCGATGCTGCAAGCCGAAAGCAGCGGGCAGCGCGCCGTCGACGGCGGAAACATTCTGGCGGCGCTGTTTCAGACCGAGCAGTCTTACGCCGTCTATCTGCTGCAGCAGCAGGGCGTGACGCGGCTCGACATTTTAAATTACATCTCGCACGGCATCTCGAAAAACGACAATTTGTTTTTTAACGATTTGGAAACCGGCGGCGAAGACGAAGACGCCGAGTTTGCCGAAAACCGCGTCGGCGGCGCGAAACGCCCGAAACCGCTCGAATCTTTCACGACCGAGCTGGTCGCGCTGGCGAAAAAAGGCGGCATCGACCCGATAATCGGTCGCGAAACCGAAATCGAGCGCACGATTCAGGTGCTCTGCCGCCGCAAGAAAAACAACCCGCTTTACGTGGGCGAGCCGGGCGTCGGCAAAACGGCGCTGGCTGAGGGCTTGGCTTTAAAAATCAGCGAGGGAAACGTGCCGGAAGTTTTGACGGACGCGAAAGTTTTCGCGCTCGATATGGGCGCGGTGCTCGCCGGAACCCGTTACCGAGGCGATTTCGAGCAGCGTTTCAAAGGCATCATTA
>DATHBC010000699.1:0-2192 GCA_035296345.1 Pyrinomonadaceae bacterium
ATAAGCCTGACACATTTTTATTCCGGCGATTTTAGCAATCGCATAAGCCTCGTTGGTCGGCTCTAAAGCCGAGGTTAAAAGGTATTCTTCCTTTAAAGGCTGAGGCGCGAGCTTCGGATAAATGCAGGACGAGCCGAGTAAAATAAGTTTCTTCGCGCCGTAGCGATGCGCCATGTCGATGACGTTCGCCTGCATCAAAAGATTATCACGAATAAAATCCGCCGGGTAGCGGCTGTTCGCCAGGATTCCGCCCACTTTTCCGGCTGCCAGAAAAACGATTTCGGGTTTCTCCGAGGCAAAGAAATTCCCGACTTCCGATTGAACGGTTAAATCGAGCTCGGCGCGGCTGCGAGTCAAAATCCGGCTGTAGCCTTCCGATTCGAGCCTGCGCAAAATCGCCGAGCCAGCCAGCCCACGATGCCCCGCCACGAAAATCTTATCATCTTTACGCATTTACTCTGCCTCGTACCGGCACGATGTGACCGTTGTCCTTGAGAATTTTTTCCTGCCGCGCCAGCTCAAGGTCGTGTTCATACATCAGCCTGACCAGCTCGCTGAATTTAATTTTCGGCTGCCAGCCGAGCTTTTCTCTGATTTTCGCCGCGTCGCCCAGTAAATAATCCGCTTCCGCCGGGCGGAAATATCCGGGGTCAATCTCGACGTAATCCTGCCAGTCGAGCCGCGCCAGACCGAAAGCCTCGTCGAGAAAATCGCGCACGGAACGAGCTTCGCCCGTCGCCACCACGTAATCGTCCGGCGCGGGCTGTTGCAGCATCAGCCACATCGCCTCGACGTAATCCGCCGTGTGCCCCCAGTCGCGCACGGCGTCGAGGTTTCCGAGATAAAGTTTTTCCTGTAAACCGACTTTAATCCGCGCCAGAGCGCGCGTGATTTTGCGAGTGACGAACGTTTCGCCGCGCCGCTCGGATTCGTGATTAAAAAGAATGCCGTTACAGATAAATATCCCGTAAGACTCGCGGTAATTGACGGCAAACCAGTGCGCGGCGACTTTCCCGACGGCATACGGACTGCGCGGGTAGAACGGCGTTTTTTCGTTTTGCGGGGCGGGCGCGCCGCCGAACATCTCCGACGAGCCAGCCTGGTAAAAACGAATTTCTTTTCCGCCGCCGGCGAGCGAATCGCGCACGGCTTCGAGCAGGCGCAGAGTTCCCGTCCCGACAATATCGGCTGTGTATTCGGGCTGCTCGAAAGAAACTTTGACGTGAGACTGCGCGCCTAAATTATAAATCTCGTCCGGCTGAATTTTTTCCAGTATGCGGCGCAGGCTCGTCCCGTCCGCTAAATCTCCGTAGTGGAGAATAAACGTTTTTTCACGCTCGTGCGGGTCTTGATACAAATGGTCGATGCGTTCGGTGTTAAAGACGGACGCGCGGCGGATAATGCCGTGAACTTCGTACCCTTTTTGCAGCAGCAACTCGGCGAGATACGAACCGTCCTGTCCCGTGACCCCTGTTATTAAAGCCTTCTTCATAAACTTCCAAGAGCGGATAATATTTTGTCAGCCCAGACATTATACCGCTATTCCGTCGACAACGAAAAAATCGCATTCTGATAAAAGTCGATACAAAACTATTATTTTATTCCAGACGCACCGCCACGCCGACGCCCGGCATATCGGAGAGAAATTCGAAGTATCGAAAATTGGGAAACTGTTTTTCGACGGCATGCCAGACGCCGAGCAAATCGCCCCAGCCGTGAGGATCGGGCTCGTCTTTTTCTCGCTGCAAAGCCTCGGGCAAAATATCGTCAAAAACTACAGCGCCGCCGACCGCGCAATGCGGCATCGTGTCGGCTAAATCCTGATAAGCGCCGAGCAGAGAATGGTCGCCGTCTATCACGATTAAATCAAATTCGGCAGGACGATTTTTCGCCGCCCGGAATGTTTTCAGACGGTTTTTCCAGGTTCCCGTTTTTCCGCCGCTAAAAAAAGCCGGCAGCATTTGATGACTGTCGCCGCTGATAAAATGAATTTTCTTTTTGTATCCGAGCTTTCGCAGCTCGGATTGAACAAAGCGCGAACCCGGATTGGCGACGCCGGCGTAATCGGGCAGCCATAAATCAAAACCGTATATTTCCGTCTCCGGCGAGCGTGACGCGGCTACCGCCATCGAAAATCCGCGCCGCACGCCCACTTCCAGATAATTTTTCGGCTGAAGCTCGCGCGCCAGCCA
>DATHBC010000700.1:0-5342 GCA_035296345.1 Pyrinomonadaceae bacterium
CTGGAAAATCCCGCTGCCGGACGTTATCATTTAGTCAGGGAAAAGTGAAAATTAATTCCGGACACTTTGCGTCCTTTGCGCTAAACCTTGCGTTCTTTGCGGTTTAATTTTACGGCAAGCCGCTTAACCGCAAAGGACGCAAAGGGTTTCGCAAAGAGCGCAAAGAAGTAGTCTTGATAAAGCAAGAGAATTATGAACGAGGGACGTTATACTCAATCAGAAATCGAACGGTTTACGCGCGAAGCCTTGCGCGACGGGTTCTGCATTTTGCCGCGGCATTTTCCGGCTCGAAAATTAAACGAATGGCGCGAAAAGTTTGCGCCGCTGCTGGCGGAACATATCGAGCGCGAAGGTCATCTGCAAAATCGCGGCGCGGCGCGTTATTACGTGACTTTGCCGTTTGACGCGCCGTTTGCCGACGAGGAGATTTTCGCCGACGCGGACGTTCTGGCGATTGTCGAAAATCTGGTCGGAGAAGATTTCACGATGGTTCAACTGGCGACCGACACGCCGCTTTTAGGCTCGCAGTATCAGGACATTCACCGGGACGCGCCGCCGCTTTTTCCCGAAATCCGCGAGGAAACGCCCGCTTTTCAGCTTGCCGTAAATTTTCCGCTCGTCGATGTAACCGAGGAAAACGGTCCGTTCGAAGTCGCGCGCGGAACGCACACGGTGACGAAAGAAGACGGTCTGAAAATGATTGAGGCGGGCGAAAAACCGCTCGAAGCCGTCTGTCTGAAACTGGGCGACGTGATGATTCGAGACGTGCGGGGCTTGCATCGCGGGACGCCGAATAAATCCGGCGAGCCGCGTCCGATGTGCGTTATCGGTTACAGCCGCCGCTGGCTTTTCCGACCGGAAGTCTCCATAAAAATCCCGCGCGCCGTCTGGGAAAATCTCTCGCCGCAGTCGCGGCATATGCTGAGGTTTAATCGCGTCGTCGAATCCGTCGAAGAAGCGTCGGTGGAAACGGAAATTTATCAGGCGTTCGCCTATTAAGTGAGAACTGAGAACTAAAAAAACTTCTCGGTTCTCGGTTAATTTTGTTTGGAGAAAATTTATGTCGCGTAAATTCAGATTTATTAATCTCGTTTCGGCGCTTTTGCCGCTTCTTTTCATCTCTCAGGCGTCTCTCGCACAAACCTTGTTCGAGATGCCGCCGGAGCGCATCGAGCCGCGGATGGCGAGCGGCGAAAATCCGACGGGCGAAAAAGGCAAAGGCGGCACGGCGGCGGGCGGGCGCAAAGGCGCGCCGACGATAGCCGTCAAAGCGGGCGAAAGCAAGGTTCTGGCGGAGGCGAAAAACGCGAGCGGCACGGTGCGCCGGATTTGGATGACGTTCTGGGACCGCAGCCCGCAGGCATTGCGCAGCCTGCGAATCGACATGTACTGGGACGGCGCGACAAAACCGGCGGTCAGCGCGCCGCTCGGCGATTTTTTCGGCATCGGTCTGGGGCAGACGACGAGGTTTGAATCCGCGCTTTTTTCCAATCCCGAAGGCAGAAGCTTTAATAGCGTCGTTCCGATGCCGTTTAAAACCGGGATGCGAATCGTGATGACGAATGAAAGCAAAACGGATTTGCCGGAGCTTTTCTACGACGTCGATTACACGCTCGGCGACCGTCACGGCGCGAATATGCTTTATTTTCACGCTTATTACCGCCGCGAAAATCCGACCGTGCTGCAAAAGGATTATGAGATTCTGCCGCAAATTTCCGGCAGAGGTCGTTATCTCGGCGCGAACATCGGCGTGATTGTGAATACGAAGGATTATTATAATACGTGGTGGGGCGAGGGCGAAATCAAAATGTATCTGGACGGCGACCGCGATTTGGCGACCATCGTCGGGACGGGAACCGAAGATTACATCGGCACTGCCTGGGGACAGGGCGCGTTCGCCAATCTTTATCAGGGCTCGCCGATTGCCGACGAAAAAGCTATGCGCTGGAGCTTTTATCGTTATCACTTGGTCGACCCGATTTATTTTTACAAGGACGCGCGCATCACGATGCAGCAAATCGGCTATCTCGCCGAACACAGCGCCGCGCCGTTCGTCGAAAAGAAAATCACGCTCTATCGCGCCGGTCCGGGTCGCGTGCCGCTGGATTTAACGAGAGACCGCGCGAAAGTCAATCCGCAGGACTGGAAGTTTGAACGCTCGGACGATTGGTCGAGCTGCGTTTATTTTTATCTGGACAAACCGGTCAGCAATCTGCCGCCGATTGATACGGTCGAAAAAAGAATCGCCGGATTATAAACCGCTTCGTAAATTAAATAAACCGGCAAGGCTCAGCCCGCGAAATCGCGAAACAGGCAAAAAGGAAGGAAATTTTCGAACGCTTTCCTTTCGCGCCTTTCGCGGGCTATATCCTTGAATAACAAAAATCAAACTTTTCGCCGCCGCGCTTCGTTCAAGGTTGTGAGTTTGAATTATGCGTCGCATCTAAATTAAACTTTTAAATATGGCGAAAAAGAACACGGAAGAAAATCAGGGCGAGGCTGTCGCGCCGAACAATAACATTCGCTGCCGCTACTGCGGGCAGAAAAATCAGGTGCGCGACGGCTATCAAAACAACCAGGCGGTTTGCGGTCGCTGCCGTCTGCCGCTGTCGGACGAGCCGCACAGAAAATTTGCCGATTTGAGCAAACACGACTATATTCACCCGGCGGACAGCAAGGCGCTCGCCGCGCTGCGCGCGATTCCGGGCATCGATTCCGCTTTGAAAAAGCTGCTGGCGGTGACGGGCGAATCGGCGATTCGCGTTTCGTTTATGGCGAGCGCGGTGAAGGTCACGCCGAAACAATGCCCGGATTTGCACGCGAAACTCCAAATCGCCTGCACGACGCTCGGCGTCGATATGCCGGAGCTTTACGTCCAGCAAAATCCGATTGTCAACGCCTTTACGGGCGGCGTCGAAAAGCCGATTATCGTTTTGCACTCGGCTTTGATTGAACGTTTGACGGATGAAGAAACTCTCGCCGTCATCGCTCACGAAGTCGGGCATATTCACTCCGAGCACGTTCTGTATCTGACGGCGGCGCGGCTGCTCGAAGCATTGGCAAACGCTTCTCTGGGTAAGCTGATTCCCGGTTCGGAAATTATCAAATTTCTGATTTCCGCCGGAATCAGCAGCGCGCTGCTGGCGTGGGCGCGCCGCGCCGAGCTTTCGTGCGACCGCGCCGCGATGCTGGTCTGCCAGGACGAGCACGTTATCGGCAGAACGATGATGAAACTGTGCGGCGGCACTTTCGCCTCGAAAATCGATTACGATTTGTTTCTGGAGCAAGCCAAAGAGTTTCAGAAAAACTACGACGAAAAGGCTCTCGACCGTTTCTGGGCAGACCTCATCAACGCCGGACTCTCGCACCCGTTCCCAATCTGGCGCGTCGCGGAGATTTTGAAATGGGTCGAAGAAGGCGAATACGCCGAAGTGATGGAGAAGGAATAACAGAGTTGGCAGATAGTTGCGGATAGTTGCGGGAAGTTGCAGATAGTTTGAAGAAGGTTGCGGAAGATTGAAACTTCAAAGCTGCTTTTAACTATCTGCAACTTCCCGCGACTTTCTGCAACTCTGTAAACTATTTATGATAGTCGTTTTAACCACCACACCGAACCCGGAAGAAGCCGAAACGCTGGCGCGGAAAATCGTCGAGGCACGGCTTGCCGCCTGCGTGCAGGTTCTGCCGCCGATGAAATCGTTTTATTTTTGGGAAAACGGGATTCAGGCGGATTCCGAGCATCTGCTTTTAATAAAAACTCTGCCCGAAAAATTCGACGCGCTCGAAGATTTCATCCAAGCCAATCACAGCTACACCGTGCCGGAAATCGTCGCGCTTCGGGCGGAAAAAGCTTCGGACAGTTATCTGGGCTGGATGCAGGATTATCTGAGCAAATAGGAAATCAGGGAAATAGGGAATCAGGGAAATTAGGGAATTAAGATAGGTTTTCGTATTCTCCTACTTTCCTATTCCTTACTTTCCTATTTCCCTGATTTCCTATTTCCCTTTTTTATCGAACCCGCAGCATTTAATGATGAAATCCACGGCGTCTTTCGGCGAATCGGTCAGGTGCATCAGGCTTAAATCTTCGGGGCTGATGTATTTATCGTTGAGCATCGTCGAAGTTATCCATTGCAGCAGCCCGCGCCAGTATTGCGAGTTAAACAAAACGACCGGAAAGTTGCGGATTTTGCGCGTTTGAATCAGCGTCAGGGCTTCGAAAAGCTCGTCCATCGTCCCGTAACCGCCGGGGAAAATGATGTAGGCGTTGCTGTATTTGATAAACATCGTCTTGCGGACGAAGAAATATTTAAAGCTCAGCGATTTTGTCTGGTACGGGTTGGCGGACTGCTCGAAAGGCAGCTCGATGTTGCAGCCGATTGATTTGCCGCGCGCTTCGAAAGCGCCGCGATTCGCCGCTTCCATGATGCCGGGACCGCCGCCGGTAATGACTTCGAAACCGGCTTCCGCGAGCAGTTTTCCGGTTTCGCGCGCGGCTTTGTAATTCGGGTCGTCTTCCGGGGTGCGAGCCGAGCCGAAAACCGTCACGCCGTGCGTGACGGTCGCCAGCGAGTCGAAGCCGCCGACGAATTCGCCCAAAATACGAAAAACGCGCCACGAGTCGGAACTTTTAAATTCGTCCTGCGGCTCGGGCGAGCGCAGCAAAACTTCGTCTTCCGTCACCAGCCAGTAGGGATTCCGTTCCTGCTCCTTAGCTTCGGCGACGGTTTCCGGTTCGGTCGGTTTGGTGATGTCTTTTTTTGTTCTCGGTTTATTTGCTTTTGTGTCTGCCATTTTGATTTTTAGATTGAGGATTTAGGATTTGGGGTTGGTCGTTTGATTTAAAACTTTAATCAAATCCGCAATCCGCAATCCAAAATCCCCAATCGCTAGATACCCATAATATTGAAGCCGCAATCGACGTGGATAACTTCGCCCGTGATAGCGGACGAAAGGTCGCTGACTAAAAACAGCGCGGTGTTGCCGACTTCGCGGGCTTCGACGTTGCGTTTCAGCGGCGATTTTTCGCCGACGTAGCTGAACAGCGAGCCCATTCCTTTGACGCCGCGCGCCGAAAGCGTCTGAATCGGTCCGGCGCTGATGGCGTTAACGCGGATGTTGTGTTTGCCCAAATCGGCGGCTAAATAGCGCGTCGAAGCTTCGAGCGCGGCTTTCGCGACGCCCATCACGTTGTAGTTCATCACGACTTTTTCCGCGCCGTAATAGCTCATCGTCACGATGCTGCCGCCTTCCGTCATCAAAGGCAGCGCCGCCAGCGCGACCTGCGTCAGCGAAAACGCGCTGATTTCCAGCGCGGTTAAAAATGCGTCGCGCGTCGTCGT
>DATHBC010000701.1:0-3208 GCA_035296345.1 Pyrinomonadaceae bacterium
TTTCGCTTCATCCCAGGTTTTGCCGTTTTCTTCCGAGACCAGCGCCGTCATTTCGTCGAAATGCTTTTCGAGCAGAAACCGGTAACGGAAAAAAACCTGCACGCGCTCTTTAATCGGCAATTTGCTCCACGCGTCGAAAGCGTTTTTGGCGGATTCGACCGCCGCGTTCAGCTCGCTGCCGGTCGACATCGGAACCCGCGACAAAAGATTTCCGTCAATCGGCGAAACGACGTCTAAAAATTCGCCCGCGCCGCTTTCTTGAAAGGAGCCGTTGTAATAATTTTTAACTTTTGCGTATTTCATAAAATTCTATTTTCGCGTCGAAGAAAGATTATTGCCCCGGCTTTAGCCGGCGAACGATTTCGCCGCGTGCCCGCGCCGGTTAAATCATTATCTTCATAAATTTCAACTCAGGTAAACGGCTATCAGGACGAAAGCGATGATTCCTAAAATCAGAACGAATAACCCGAGGCTCCTTATTCCTTCGCTCTTTCTTTGCGAAGACTGTCGGGCAGCCTCCCGGCGCAGAAAATCGTTCGGCTGAAATTTCTGCTTCGTAAAAGTAAAATTTCCGCGCCGGTATATCTCCTTCTCTTCCTTTCCGCCTTCCGCGCGCGTCGCCAGCGAAACCTCGACCTCTTCTTTACTCTCGCCGAACGGGCGTATCAGAATTTTGGCGCGGCAGTAGGAACACCGGGCGATATTTTTTTCAATCGAAACGTCCTCGAGCAGCGCGCCGCATTGCGGGCAGGTTATCGCTTTCATCTATTCACCCGTGCAGGTTTTCCTCCGGCGGCAGCGCTTTCATCAAAGCCCAATGCACGATGAACGAAACTCCGAAACCGACAAACCAGGCGTAGTCGAAAAGCGTTTTTGTAATCGGTTCTATCGCATTTATCCAATTTGGTGACGGCTCGCCGGAAATGCCTTTTATTGCTAATACTATCCACCAACTCCACGCCAAAAAGCAACCTAAAACGGTCGCCGCGACCGCGCGCCAGTTCCAGCCGCTCGCGTAGCGGTAAACGCCGCGCGTGCGATACAAATCGCCTAAATTTAAATTTTTTCGCCGGACGAGCCAGTAATCGGCAATCAAAACTCCGGCTATCGAGCCCAAACCGCCCGAATAACCGAGCAGCCAGCTAAAAATATAACCGCTCGGGTCAGCCAGCAGCTTCCACGGCTGCATCAGGATTCCGACGATTCCCGTAATCAAGCCGCCCGTGCGAAACGAGATAAAACGCGGAAAAGCGTTGGCGAAATCGTTGGCGGGCGAAACGACGTTGGCGGCGATATTGACCGAAAGCGTGGCGACGACAATCGTAAACATCGAAATCGCCACAATCAAAGGCTGCGAAAACTGCCCGACCAGTTTGACCGGGTCCCAAAGCTCGTCCGGCTTCGCCTGCGGAAAAACGACGACCGCCGCCGAAGTTATCAAAATTCCCATCGCGGCGAAAACGACCATCGTCGTCGGCAGGGCGACCGTCTGCCCGATTGCCTGCTCGCGCTGGCTTTTGCCGAAGCGGGTAAAATCGGGCATATTAAGCGAAAGCGTCGCCCAGAAACCAATCATCGCCGTCAGAGACGGAATAAAAATCTTCCAGAATTCGCCCGCCGTCTGAAATTTTCCGGGTTCATTTAATAAAAATCCGACGCCGCCCGCCTGATACAGAATCCAAGCGAGCAGAACGGCGGTCATCACCAGCACGAACGGCGCAGCCCAGTTTTCGACGTGGCGCAGCAAATCCATTCCGCGATAAATAATAAAAATATTCATCGCCCAGAAAATCAGAAACGAAAGCCATTCGGTCGGCGTGTGCCCGCCGACTGCGCCGCCTAAAATCGTGTTCCAATTCGGAATTATCGAGCCGAAAAACATCTGAATCGCCTGCCCGCCAATCCACGCCTGAATCCCGAACCAGCCGCAGGCGACAATGGCGCGCATCAGCGCCGGCAGATTCGAGCCGATTGTGCCGTAGCTGGCGCGCGCGAAAACCGGGAACGGGATGCCGTATTTCGTGCCCGGATGCGAATTAAGCAGAATCGGCGCGAGCACAATCGTGTTGCCCAAAAGAATCGTCAGTAAAGCCTGCCACCAGTTCATGCCCGCCGAAATCAAGCCGGAAGCCATCATATAGGTCGGGATGCAGTGCGCCATCGAAATCCAGAGCGCGGCGTAGTTATACGTCGTCCAGTTGCGTTTTTCGATTGGGACGGGCGCGAGGTCTTCGTTATAAAGCGGCGACGCTTCGATTTCGCGCAAAGCCTCGTCGCGCAATTCCACGCGCCCGTCTTCGTGTTGGATTGTTTCGATGTTTGTCATAAATATTGTTCGCGCATCGGCGGCGGCAGAACGGTTTAAGATTTTTTGCCTTTTATTTCACGCCTTTTGCGGAAATCGCCAGCGGTTTCGTCTCGGAAACGATGACGGAATGCTTTCGCAAATCTTCCGCTTTTTCCGCGTTGTCCGTCAGCAGAACGACGGATTTAACTTTCAAATCCGCCAGAATTTCCGTCGCCGGGCGATAGGTTCGGGCATCCGCCTCGAATCCGGCTTTTTCATACGCTTCGCTCTGGCTGAATCCGGCTTTTTTGTAGGGAATACTCGCCATCAAAGCCAGATGCCCGCTGCCTTTGCCTTCCTGTTCGAGATAGATAATCACGCCGTTTCCGTTTTGCTCAATCAGCGCCTGCGCCGCCGCCATTTCCTCGCGACACTCGCACTCGACGCTGTTAAAGACGTGCGCCGAAATGCAGCTCGAATGAATCCGGCAAAAGACGTTTTCCTGTCCTTCAACATCACCCGTCACGAGCGCGATTGATTCCCGCTGCCCGTCGTAATAAAGAATCTCGCGGAAAATTCCGAATTTCGTTTTTAAATCTCTTTCGATAAGTCGAACAATCATTTTCTTTCTCTCGGATTTATGATTTTGTTGAAAACAGTCGCATTATCGCCGGATAAATTCTTAAATATTCACGCACGTTCCGCGCTTCAGAAACTGACCATCGCCAGCCTTGCCTGTGTGCTCGCCGTTTTCAATGACGACGCGACCGCGCGACAGGACGGTTTCGACTTTGCCTTTCACGCGCCAGCCTTCGTAGGAAGAATAATCCACGTTCATATGTTCGTGCTCCACACCGAAAGTGTGTTCCTTTTCCGGGTCGAAAATCACGATATCGGCGTCTGAACCGACGGCAATCGTGC
>DATHBC010000702.1:0-3949 GCA_035296345.1 Pyrinomonadaceae bacterium
CGCTCAAGGTTGCCACCAGAAAACCCATAATCGCCACGACCTCGCCCAGAGCGCCGAGCAGGATGGTGTATGCCTGCAAATTGTCCAGCAGCCCGGGAATTCCTTTCAACAGCGCCACCGATTTCAGCCTGTCCCACGAAAACAGCATTCGACGCAAAACGAAAGACCCGGCGGCAATCAGCAGAATCACCGCCCACAAAGCGAAGACAGCCTGCTCGGAGATGTCATTGCTCGAATAACTTATGACAAGCCACGCGACGACCGTCAAAGCCAGCATTATCAGGATTTGAGCGGAAACGGCGATGACCGAGGTGCGATAACGTTTTTCGAGCAGTTGAGCATTCGTGGCGGTGTTTGTAGCGGCGTGCGGCGGCGAAGCTTCGTTCATTTTCGATAAAAAAAGGCAGCGAGCGTCTTTCAATCAATCATAACACTCGCTGCCGAAAATTTCCGTTTATTTTTGCGATTGCGGTCGCGGCTGCTGGGGCTGCGTCTGCGATTGCGGCTGCGTGGTTTTAATCACCGTGGTCAGCGCTCTCGGAATTTGAGACGCGGAAATGTCGCCTTGATTTTCGATAATCTGGTCGATCATCTCGAATTTCGATTTGTCGAAATCGTTCGTCATCAAAACACCGTTTTTATCGATAGTCAGCGGGTAAATCCCGAAAAACTGATTTTTGAAGTTATTGAAAAAGCTTTCCTTTTTCGGCGGCATCACACTCTTTCGCGCCGGGTTCGGCTCCGGAACGGTCGCGCCCATCAGTTGAAGCTGTTCCTTCGCCTTCTCGATATATTCGCTGTTCGGAAAATCGCGAATCAGGCGCTGGAAATATTTCGCCGCTTCGTCGGTTTCCTCTTCAATCTGATAGGTCACGGCGATTTTATACAGAGCCTCGTCCATATAGCTGAAATTAGGATATTTATCCATAATCTCGCGATAACGCGACTGCGCGCCCTTCAAGCCGCCTTTTTTCTGATTGACCGAAAGCGTGTAGTAATAATTGGCGATGTTCAGATTATGCAGACCGAGATTGTCCTGCACTTCAGCCATTCGCTGGTCGACTTCGATGCGCAGGGGCGAATCGGCGCAATGACGATGCTGCGTAAAAGCTTTCAGTTTCGCCTCGGCGCGTTTGGCGCGCGTGATTTCGCGGTCGGGCAAGCCGATTTGACGCATTTCCGATTCGGCGATTTTCAGCATCACGCGGCAAGCCAGCGGATGCGTCGGGAAAAACGTCAGCCAGTCCTGATAAGCCGCCGCCGCCTGAATCAGGGCGCTGGTCGAGCCTTCCAGATAAAACGAATCGGCAATCGCCAGTTTTGCCATCGGCAGATAAGGCGAATCCGGATAGGTCGTGATAATCGTCTGGAAAAGAAGGCGTCCGACTTCGTTGTTGTTTTTGCGAACCTCGCGCGTGGCGACGATGAAAAGCTCGCGGTCGCGTCCCGGCACGACGTTTCCGATTAATTCTTCATACTCGTCGCGCTCTTTGCCGTAAGGAATCAGCCACAGAATCTTTTTCGTTTTCTCTTTGATTTCGCGCGCCGAGCCGACCGGAGAGGTCGGGTTGGCGCGCATCTGCGCCGTTTCCAGCAGAGTATTGTCTACGCGCTGCTGTAAAGCCGCCACGGTCGCTTCCATCTGCTCGATTTCGCTTATCTCGTATTTTTCCGAACGGTCGACCTTGCCGCGCAGATTGTTGACTTCCGAGCTGGCGGAGGAAATTTCCTTTTCGAGCGATTTAAAGCGCGCCGTCGGCGTTTCGAGCGACGTTTTGTCGTCTTTTTTCGTCTTGTCCTCTTTGCTTTCATCTTTTAAAGTCGAAAGCGCGTTTTTGACTGAAAGCCGCATCGCGTCGAGCTTCTGGCGCAAAACTTCGAGCCGCTGAAAAGGCGTCCCGGCGTTTGTGTTCTGCGCGAAATTTGCCGAGACAAAACTCAGAATTAAAAACAAGCTTAAAATAGATAATAAATATTTACGGAAAAACATAATTCTTCTCCAAACGGATTTCGGGAAACGTTTCCCGGTCATCGCTCCTCGATTTCTTCTGCTCAAATTTGAACAAATTCTATGCCGAAGCCGCAAGACCAAAGCCCGCAGACCGAAAACCGTTTTCAAAATCTAAAATATCAAACCCAAATCGCAGATTTATCGAGCAATTCCCTGACCGCTTCGGTCGGGCGTCCGCCGCCGAAAACCGCTGAGCCGGCGACGACGATTTCCGCGCCCGCTTCCGCGATTTTGCCGATGTTTCCGGCGTCGATGCCGCCGTCAATCTCGATGCGGGTTTTTAAACCGCGCGCGTCAATCATTGCTCGCAGGCGGCGCAATTTATCCAGCGAGGTATGAATAAATTTCTGCCCGCCGAAGCCCGGATTAACCGACATCAGCAAAATAAAATCGGCAAACGGCAGCGCTTCTTCCAGCGCGGCGAGCGGCGTCGCCGGATTAATGGCGATTCCGGCTTCCGCGCCCGCTTCGCGAATCGCCGTCAAGGTTCTTTGTAAATGAACGTCGGCTTCGACGTGAACCGAAACCATATCCGCGCCCGCCTCGACGAAATCCGCGGCGTAACGGCTCGGCTCGACAATCATCAGATGCGCGTCGATTTTCAATTTGGTTATTTTTCTGACCGATTTCAAAACGGGCAAGCCGATTGTAATATTCGGGACAAAACGCCCGTCCATCACGTCAAAATGCAAAACGCTCGCGCCGCCCGCCTCGATTGCCTTGATTTCCTCTCCGAGCCGCGAAAAATCAGCCGAAAGAATTGATGGAGCTATTTCAATCATTTATTTGTTGCGCAAAATTTATTATCGGTTGCTTTTTACTAAACCTTTACGGCACGCGGCGATTGCGCGTGTCGCCGGCTGCCGGCGGCTTATCGTTCGGCTTGGCGGCAGGCGTTTTCGCCGGATTCGGCGTTTTGCTTGTCGAGGGCGCGGTGCTGTTTTTATTATCCGAGCCGCCGCCGTTGTTTGAATTGCTCTTTGAGTTGCTGCTGTTCGACGAATTGCCGTTCGAATTACCGGCGTTGGCGTTTTTGTTCGATTTATTGGAAATCACGTCGCGCGTTTTTTCCGGTTTTTTGCCGCCCGTGTTTTTGTTCGTCGATTTAGGCTTGTCGCTGCTGTTGCTGTCCAGAGTTTCGACTTCGTCCTTGCCGTCTTTTTTCAGCGTCGCGGGCGCTTCCGTGCCTTCCGGGTTTTCCTGCGAGACGACGACCAGAATCTGGTGTCCGGTTTTCACGGTGTCGCCCGCTTTCGGCGCTTGCTCGATAACGGTGTTCGGCTTTTCCTCGCTGTATCGATACGAACGCCTTTTCAATTTCAAGCCGAGCGCGGCAAGCTCTTTTTCGCTTTCGTTAAAATCTTTGCCGACTATTTCGGGAACCTGTATCTCTTCGCCGCGCAAGCTTAGCCAGACCGTGCCGATCATTCCGGCAACGAAAGCGGCGGCAAGCAGCGCCACCATTATTAATTTTCCCAACGCCGACGCGCCCGTTTTCAGCATTCCCATTTTGTTTTCCTCAAACTTCCCGAAACAAGAAAATCAATCAACGAAGTCTATCATTTTTTGAAAAAAGTGACGAGCTACCAAAGCCTCTTGCTTATTTCTTTCTTAAAGCCGCGATAAAAAACCCGTCCGCCCGGTCGCGCTGCGGAAACGTCCGGGCAAAGCCTTCAGCCGTCAATAATTTATCTTTTAAATTTAATTCCGCCTTCTCGAACTCGTCGTCCGCAGCCAGAAATTTCTCGATAACTTTTTCGTTTTCAGCACTTTCCAGCGAACAGGTCGAATACACGAGACGACCGCCCTTTTTCAGAGTCTTTGATGCGTTTTTCAAGATGCGAAGTTGTTTTTCGGATAACTCCCGAAAATCTTTTTCCGCCAGAAAATAACGGATTTCCGGATTGCTGCGAATCGTTCCCGTCCCGGAACACGGCG
>DATHBC010000703.1:0-7673 GCA_035296345.1 Pyrinomonadaceae bacterium
TTTTAGAGCAAGTTTCAAATAAAAGCTATACATAGCCGCAGTGCCTAACCCAGTTCTTAGTATCCGCGGCTGTAATTGTTTTCAGTCCTTCTGAAATTGCCTCGGACAGTTTTTCATAACTGCGCGCCGCTTTTGTTCTGAGATAAGTTTTTAGCTTCGACCAACATTTTTCAATCGGATTCAGGTCGGGCGAATATGGCGGCAAATAATAAACCTCGACGCCGAGCGCCGCCAGCGCTGCTTGGACGCGGCGCGTTTTGTGAGCTGTCAGATTATCCAGCACTACGCAATCGCCGGGTAAGAGCGTCCGGCTCAGAACCTCTGTGATGAAAACCATCATCACCTGTTCATCGGTCGCGCCGCGCACTTCCAAAGCTGCCACTTCGCCGCTGGCGTTCATTGCACCTAACAGCGTCACGCCCGGACCATAGTTTTTCGGCACGTTTCCCACTGCCCGCGCTCCGCCCAATGAACGCGCATATTTTCTGGAGAAGGACAAATTCACACCCGTTTCGTCGAGAAACCAAACTCGTCCGGATAATAACAGAGGTCTTTGCGCCAGCCAGTCTAAACGTAACTGTCGAACTCTTTGGCTTTCTCGCTCGCTGGCGTGGAGAGTCTTTTTTTCCGTCGAAAGCCCATCTTTTTCAAAGCTCGGCACATCGTCGGCGCAGAAACCTCAACGGCAAACTTCGCAGCCACGCGCTCGCACAATTCCGGCAAGGTTAAATCATTTTCTTTGAGAAGCTCCGATTCGATAAACCGCTGCATTTGTTCATTGAGCAGCGGTTTTCGATTCGCGCCGCGCCTTTTCGCTTGCAGTGATTCGCCGTTTCGTTCAAGTCGCAGGAGTTTGATGATAAAAAACAACGAAACGCGAAAACGAGCGGCTAACTCGCGTTGAGTAATGCCGCCCGCTTTATAGGTTTCGACGATCTTTTCTCGTAAATCCAAAGAATATGCCTTCATTCTTTGATTCTACTCTTGTATCTCATTTATTTGAAATTCGCTCTAGTTTTAAATTATCCTGCCAATCCTGTCCATCAAGTCGCAAAGCCTACTTTTAAATCTGCGTTTATTCGTGTAAATCCGTGGTTTCAAAATGATTTTCTTTTTCGCGCTGTTTCGCGGGCTGAAAACCTTCTTTAATCAAACAAGCCGCCGTCGCCTCTCTTTTTTGCGTCTTGAAATTGTCTGACATCCGTGCGGCGCTGGCTGATGCGTTCTTCGGTCGTGCCGCGCGTGACGACTTCGTACAGAATGGCTTGTTTGTCTTCGTGCTTGCGCAGGATTCGTCCGAGCCTCTGGATGTGCTCGCGCGATGAGCCTGAGCCGGAGAGAATTATCGCCACGCTCGCGTCGGGAATGTTGACGCCTTCGTTTAAAACTTTCGACGTCGCCAGCGCCAGCACGTCGCCGCCGTTAAAGGCTTCGAGCCAGCGGCGGCGTTCCTTGACATTGGTTTCGTGCGTGATGGCGGGCACGAGAAAGCCGTGCGAGATGCGGTAAACCATCTCGTTTTCGTGCGTGAAAATCAAGACTTTGTCGCGCTTGTGGCGAACGAGCAAATCCTGCAAAACGCGGATTTTGGCTTCGGTTCCGAGCGCGATTTTTTTCGAGCTGCGATAGGCTTTCATCGCGCGCCTGCCGTCCTCGCTGCGCGCGCTCTGCATGATGAAGGTTTTCCAGCCGTCAATCGAGCCGAACGGGATATTTTTCGCCCGCACGAAATCACGGAAAATCGTTCTTTCGCGATTGTATTCGGCGCGTTCTTCCGCGCTCAAATCGACCTCGACGCGCTCGACGACGTAATCCGCCAGGTATTCGCCCGCCAGTTGCTGGGCTTCGAGGCGATAAACGAATTTTCCGATTAATTCTTCCAGCAAGGCTTCGCCCGCGTCCGAGCGTTCGGGCGTCGCCGTCAAGCCGAGACGAAACGGCGCAATCGCAAATTCCGCCGCGTATTTGTAGCCTTCCGACGGCAGGTGATGGCATTCGTCGAAAATCACCAGACCGAACTGATTGCCGAGCCGTTCCTGATGCCGGAAAGCCGAGGCGTAAGTCGTCACGGTTATCGCGCCGATTTCGTAAAAACCGCCGCCGATAAGCCCGATTTCCGCGTTAAACGTCGTCAGCAGAAGGTCGTACCACTGGTTCATCAAATCCAGCGTCGGCACGACGACTAAGGTCTGCCGACCGCACGCCTCGATTGCCATCGTCGCGACGTGAGTTTTGCCCGCGCCGGTCGGCAGAACAATCACGCCGCAGCGTTCGCTTGCTTTCCATTTTTCGATTGATTCGATTTGAAACGGTCGCGGCTCAAGCCGGAATTTCTGCCGGAAATCAAAGCTGTCGTATCGCTTCGCCGCGTCTTCGTAAGCGGTTTTCGAACGAACAAGCTCCTTGATGATTTCGCGGTATTTGTAAGCCGGCGCGCGAAACTGCCGCGTGCGCGCGTCCCAGACAAAGGCTCTCGGAACAGCCGCAGCCGCTATCTCGCCGCTTTCGACGCCTTCCAAAATTAACGTGCCGGATTCAAATTTGAGTTTGAAATCCGGCGATTTTGATTGAGAGTCGCTCATTTCTTAGAAATTATAAAGATTAAACGTATTCTCCAACCTGAAACCCGAGTTTTTGAATTTCTGCGGAAGTAGAAAATCTTAAAGAATCGAATTCCGAACAAAATGGACAATTACCAGCCCGAATTTCTCTTTCCGCAAGGTTTTTCGGATTCGGAAATAAAGTGTCTTCCTCAATACAAATTAAGACGATTTCTTTACACTTTTCACAAGTGTTGAATGACAAGCTTGAACCTTGTTCACAGACCGGACAAAATCGATTTAAAGTCCAAACCGGATTAACAAAATTCATTTGCTCGCCTCTATTTTCTCCAAGCCGTTCATAAACGGCTGCAAAATTTCGGGAATCAGGATGCTGCCGTCCGCCTGCTGGTAATTTTCCAGAACGGCAATCCACGTTCTGCCGACGGCTAAGCCGGAGCCGTTCAGCGTGTGAACGAATTCCGGTTTTGCGCCGCCCGCGCGCCGGAATCTTAAATTCATCCGCCGCGCCTGAAAATCGCCGCAGTTCGAGCAGCTTGAAATTTCGCGATAAGTCTGCTGGCTCGGCAGCCAGACTTCGATGTCGTAGGTTTTCATCGCGCCGAAGCCCATGTCGCCCGTCGATAAAACGACCGTCCGGTACGGCAAGCCGAGAAGCTGCAAAATTCTTTCGGCGTTTGCCGTCAGCTTTTCGTGTTCTTCGGCGGAATTTTCCGGCAGAGATAGTTTGACCAGCTCGACTTTATCGAATTGATGCTGGCGAATCAGCCCGCGCGTGTCGCGCCCGTAAGAACCGGCTTCGGAGCGAAAACACGGAGTGTAAGCCGCGTAATATTTCGGCAAATCCTTCGCTTCCAGAATTTCTTCGGCGTGATAATTCGTCACCGGAACCTCGGCGGTCGGAATCAGCGCCAAGCCGCGCTCGTCCTTCAAATGAAACAATTCTTCCTCGAATTTCGGCAGTTGATTCGTGCCGAAAAGCGATTGACGATTGACGATAAACGGCGGCAGCGTTTCGGTGTAGCCGTGCTCGGTCGTGTGCACGTCGAGCATAAAATTTATCAACGCGCGTTCCAGGCGCGCGCCCGCGCCGTTTAAAATCGCAAAGCGCGAGCCGGAAATCTTCGTCGCCCGTTCCAAATCCAGAATGCCCAGGCTTTCGCCCAAATCGACGTGGTCTTTCGGCTCGAAATCGAATTCGCGCGGCGCGCTCCAGCGCCGGACTTCGACGTTTGCCGCTTCGTCCGCGCCGACGGGAACGCCTTCGGCGGGCATATTAGGCAAACCGGCGAGCAATTCGCGCATCGCCAGCTCGGCTTCGTCGCGCTGTTTTTCCAGTTCCGACTGCTTTTCTTTCAGCCCGGCGACTTCCGTCTTTTTCGCTTCGGCTTCGTCGCGTTTTCCGGCTTGCATCAGCGCGCCGATTTCCTTGCTGGTCGAGTTTCTCAGCGCGTTCAGGCGGTCTGATTCGCCGATGACGCGGCGGCGCTCTTCGTCGAGCGCGACAAATTTTTCCAGACTTTCAGCCGGAAAATGGCGATTATTAAGAGCTTCACGGACTTTATCGAGATTTTCGCGAACAAAATTCAAATCGAGCATTTTTCTAAAATTCCTTTATTCACATTCATTCGTCAAACGAAATTAATATTATCAACTCAAACTAAAACGACGGTCAAAGACCGCCGCATTCTTCGGAAAGGCAATCTTTTATTCGCCCGCGTCACGGACAGGGCGAGCCGAGAGCGTAACTGCATTTCTGGCTCCAGAGAAACGTCGGGCTGCTCTGTGAATTGACGACCGGAGCATCCGTCGATTCGAGCGGCGAAATCCGGCGCGCGCCGAAAATTCCGCGCCATCTGCCCATGTGCGAATCGACGCCGAAAGCGATTGATTTCGCCGGCTGATTTCCCGTGAAAGTATAATCGGAAAGCGCGTGCAATCTGCGCCAAATGCCCCAGGCGTCGTAAGCGTCGGTCGTCGCGTCGGTCTGCCCCAAGCCGTCGGTGACGGGAACGGAATGCCCGGCGTCCAAAGAGCAATACGTTCGGGAAGCGCGGATGACCTGCCATTTTCGCTCGGTAATCTGCGGCAGCTTATTCCAGATGTCGTTTTGCGAAATCAGGTGCTGGTTGGTCGCGTCGTCCCAGTAAACCTGCACGATCATTTTCGCCGTCGAAGGGATTTGTTCGGGATTCGCGCCCCAGTTATACCAGGCTGCCATGATGAACAAAAACAAGCCGTTTGCGCCCCATCCTTGCTGCACCGCGCCGCGGCGCGCCATTTCGGGCGTCGCGCCGGCTCCGTAGGAATGACCGGCAAATCCGACGCGCGTCGTGTCCATCAGATTTCCGTACTGCTGGACGGCGGTTGTAAAACCGTTCCAGATCTGGTTGTAGCGCGTCGGGTGCGAAGCGAATAAATTCGCCGTGTAGGGCGAAAAGACGACGATATAGCCGTTGCTCGCCAGTTGACGCAGCAGCGTTTCGTAAAACTGATAGCTCGTGCCGCCGAAACCGTGCGCGAAGAAAACGACCGGAACCCGCGTCTGCGGCGTAGCGTTTTCGGGAATGAAAACCGAAATCGGCGCGGGCGCGTTCGGGTCGGGATTGGGAATCGCCGCCCTGTTTACGGCAAACTGACCGAAACTGCCGTATTCGCCGGCGAGCGGCAGCGTGGTAGCTTTCGCCGTCAGCGAGCAAGGCGTAATCTGCGCCTGGATGACGAGAGCGTTTAAGGAAAGAATCGTTAAAATTGTCAGGAAAAATATTTTCTTCATCGCTTGCCTGCTGAAAACTCCGTTTGATTCGGAAGCTTTTCGGTTTTGAGAAACGCGGCGCGTAAAAGTTTGTTTTTCGCTCATTTGTTTGCACCTCGCCGAATATGTCACAATTTACCTTTGCAGTAAACCAAAAATTTCAGAGAGAGCAATTATGACACAAAAAGTACGTAAAGCCGTCTTTCCGGCAGCCGGTCTGGGAACTCGTTTTTTGCCCGCCACGAAATCTTCGCCGAAAGAGATGCTGCCGCTCGTCGATAAACCTTTGATTCAATATTCGGTCGAAGAAGCGGTCGCCTGCGGCATCGAATCGATTCTGGTTATTACGAATCGCGACAAAACGGCGATTGAAGACCATTTCGACATTTCGTTCGAGCTGGAACAGGTTTTAAAAGAGCGCGGAAAAGACGAAATGTTCGACCTCGTGCGCGGCGTCTCGGAGCTGGCGAAAATTTCCTATACGCGGCAGAAACAGGCTCTCGGGCTCGGACACGCGATTTATCAGGCGAAAGATTTTGTCGGCGACGAGCCGTTCGCCGTCTTTCTGGCTGACGACGTGGTCGATGCGGAAAAACCGGCTTTGCAGCAGTTGATTGACGTTTACGAAAAATACGACGCGCCCGTCATTGCGACGATGCAGGTCGAGGGCGAAGCCATCTCGCGATTCGGCGTGATTGACGCGCAGGAAGAAGTCGAGCCGGGAGTTTTCAAAGTCCGCGAAGTCATCGAAAAACCGAAATTCGAAGACGCGCCGTCCGATATGGCGGTTATCGGTCGATACATTTTCACGCCCGAGCTTTTCGGCGCGCTCGAACACACGAAACCGGGCGCGGGCGGCGAGATTCAGGTCGCCGACGCGATGCGCGAGCTGCTGAACGCCGGCGCGCCGTTTTACGCCGTCCGGCTGGAAGGCACGCGCCACGACGCGGGCGATAAGCTCGGATTTCTGATTGCGACGGTCGAATTTGCTTTAAAACACGAAGATTTGGCGGCGGATTTTAAAAAGTATCTGAAATCCTTGAATTTGTAGTAAAATTTTGTCGCGAAAGACGCGGAAAACGCGCTGCAAATGCAAGCGTCTTAGCTTTTTCCGTTGTTTTTGGCGACGACAAAATTCTTTGCGAGGTGAAAATTTATGGCGCTCGGCGGAAGAAGTTGGGACGAATGGATTGCGGAGTATTCGCAAAGTCACCAGCACAAAATCAACCAGTTGACGCACAAAATCGGGATTCCGATGATTGCGCTTTCGATTTTGCTGGCGATTCCGGGTTTTTTCATCGCGGGCTTTTGGAAAATCCCGCTGGCGCTGTTCATCCTCGGCTGGATTTTGCAGTTTGTCGGGCACGCTTTCGAGCGCAAGCCGCCGGAATTTTTCAAAGACCCGCGCTTTCTGATGGTCGGTCTGCGCTGGTGGTTTGCAAAATTGCGCGGCAAGGCGTAAATCGAATTATAAGTCTCAATGGTTTTTCACGAGAATCAAAGAATCGGTGAATATACTTTAATTAGAAACCTCGGACGCGGTTCTTTCGGTGAAGTTTGGTTGGCAGAAAACGCCGGCGCACGCTTTGCCATTAAACTTCCGCACAAAGAGCAGGTTGACTGGAAACAAATCACGCAGGAAATTGGACTCTGGACACTTTGCGGCAAGCATCGAAATATAATGCCGCTGGTCAGCGCGAGAAATTTCAATGGGCAAATTGCAATTATCAGCGAATATGCGCCCGACGGCTCGCTTGAAGATTTATTGCGAGCGAGAAACAAACTTCCGGTTAAAGAAGCTGTTGAAATAACGATTGAAATTTTAGAAGGACTGCAACATCTTCATGAAAACGGAATCATTCACCGCGATTTGAAACCGGCTAATATCTTGTTTGATGGCAAAACCGCGCGCTTAACGGATTTTGGGATTTCCCGCATTATTACGGGCGACAGTTTGAGCGAAACCATCTCGGGAACCTGGGCTTATATGGCTCCGGAATGTTTTGACGGAAAGCGAAATGTGCAAACGGATATTTGGTCGGTCGGCGTTATTCTTTATCGAATGCTGCGAGGAAATCTGCCGTTTCCGCAAAAAGAGCAAATGTCTCTGGTCGGCGCGATTATGATGCGCGAGCCTGAACCTTTATTTGACGATACTTTGCCGGCGCTGCAAGCCGTCGTCTCAAAATGCTTGTCTAAAAATCCGGCTGAACGCTATCAAGTTTGTGAAAACATTGCGCAAGATTTAAAGCGGCTTTTGCCGTCGGCAAAACCTTCAAACGACAAAAAAAATCCGAGACGTGTGCCGCCGGTTATCACGGACGAATATGAAAGGCGTTTGCACAACGACGCGCATC
>DATHBC010000704.1:0-11161 GCA_035296345.1 Pyrinomonadaceae bacterium
AAAGAAGCTTTAAAGGATTACGGCGCAGAAGGCGTGACTTACAAAGTCTTATTGAAAACCGGTTTTGTCATCTCAGGCACTAAAGGCGGCAAAATTTTTTACCGGAAAACGCTTTTCCGAAAGGTCACCGCGGAGCTTGAAGTGTTCTATACTTTTACTGTCGAGTACAACGAGTCCGAGCGTCGAAAGTTTGACGCGGCAGTGCGAAAAATCGCCCGCTCGTTTCGTTTCGACCCGAAAGCCGATGTCTGATTTATCTTTACGCATCACGGAAATTTTTCTTTCGATTCAGGGCGAATCGACGCACGCCGGTCGCCCGTGCTCTTTCGTGCGGCTGACGGGCTGCCCGATGCGCTGCGCCTGGTGCGATTCGGAATACACTTTCACGGGCGGAACTCGCCTGAGCTTTGACGAAATCTTCGCCGCATTAAAAGATTTCGGCTGCCCGCTGGTCGAAGTAACGGGCGGCGAGCCGCTGGCGCAGAAAAACGTTTTTCCTTTTATCGCAGAGCTTTGCGATGCGGGTTACGAGGTTTTAATCGAAACGGGCGGCTACGTTTCGACCGAAAAAATCGACGAGCGCGCGAAAATAATTTTAGACGTGAAATGCCCGGCTTCGGGCGAAGCCGAACGCAATCACTGGGCAAATCTGGAACGCCTGCGCGCCGGTCAGGACGAAGTAAAATTCGTCGTCGCCGATTTGAACGATTGGGAATTCGCGCGCGGGATTATCGAAAAATACGATTTGGAAACGCGCGCCCGCGAAATCCTGATTTCGCCCGTCTTCGGCGTGAAAAATCTGCCGGAAATCGCCGAAACCGTCGCGCGCAGCGGCTTGAAAGTCAGGTTAAACCTGCAATTGCACAAATACATCTGGGGCGCAGACGTGCACGGAGTTTAAGACAAAAGTAATAAGTAAAAAGGCAAAATTTAGAATGACTTCCGAAAACAATTCCGCAACCCGCAATCCGCAATCCGCAATCGTTCTGGTTTCCGGCGGAATGGATTCGTGCGTCACGGCGGCGATTGCCAGAAGCGAAAATGAAGAAATCGCGCTGCTCCACGTTTCTTACGGACAGAGAACCGAGCGGCGCGAGCGGCGGGCATTTGAGGACATCGCCGATTTTTACGGCGCGGCGCGGCGGCTCGCGGTTTCGATTGAATATCTGGCTAAAATCGGCGGCTCGGCTTTAACCGATACCGGGTTCGACGTTCCCGAAGCGGATTTGGAAAGCAAAGAAATACCGGCGACTTACGTTCCCTTTCGCAACGCGAATATGCTCTCGATTGCGGCGAGCTGGGCGGAAGTCATCGGCGCGCAGGCGATTTATACCGGCGCGGTAGCCGAAGATTCGAGCGGCTATCCCGACTGCCGGACGGAATTTTTCGAGGCGTTCGAAAAGGCGATTGACGCCGGGACGAAACCGGAAACGCGCGTCCGTCTCAGCACGCCGATTATTCACCTGTCGAAAGCGGAAATCGTGAAAAAAGGCTTGCAGCTCGGCGCGCCCCTGCACTTGTCGTGGTCGTGTTATCGAAGCGAAGATTTGGCTTGCGGCGCGTGCGATTCGTGCGCCCTGCGCCTGCGCGGATTTGCGCGCGCGGGCGTCACAGACCCGATTGAATATGTTTGAAAATCCGTTTTAAGTAAAATTACGGATTTTTCGATTTCGCCGGAATCAAAAGCAGAAGACAGCCGAGAAAAAGAAAAAGTATCCCGACGAACGAAAACAAAACGCCGTGATAAGCCGAATCAATCGCCGCCGCAAACATTCCGATTCCCGACGCCTCGCCGGTCTTCATCGCGCTAAAGGCGCTGAAAAAATTATACAGCGCATACGAATTCGCCGCGAACACGATAAAAGTTCCGATGATGAAAAGTATTTTTGAAATGGTTTTCATAGTTTGTTTGGAAAAGATTTTAAAGAGTGTAGCTTATCTTTTCGCAACAATCCAGAAAAACTCACGAAACATCAAGTCTTTGCCTGTCAATTTTTAAGCCGTTCAAATTGCCGAGAACCGCCAGCGCGATGCTCTCGGTCTGAAAAAACTCGCGCGCCAGCTCGCGGATTTCTTCCGCCTCGACGCGCTCGATATTTTCGAGCGTTTCGGCGAGCGGAATCTGCTTGCCGAAAGTAATTTCCTGCTGCGCCAGATTCGCCGCGCGGTTTGACGAATCTTCCAGCCCGAGCAGGATAGTCGCCACGCTCTGCTGTCTGGCAAGCTCGATTTCATCTGCCGAGACGCCTTCGCGCTTGATTCGCTTCAGTTCGGCGACCGCTAAATCGATGGCTTTGCCGATTTGATTCGGCGCGGTTCCGGCATAAACGCTGAAAAATCCGCAGTCGAGAAACGAAACGCCGCTCGCGCCGACGCTGTAGGCGAGCCCGTGCCGCTCGCGTATCGTCTGCCACAGGCGCGACGAAGTGCCGCTGCCTAAAATATTCTCCAGAAGATGCGCCGCGTATCGACGCTCGCTCGGCGCGTCAATCCACGGCGTCGCCAGAACGAAATGCGCCTGCTCCAGCCCGCGTTTCTTTTTCAGCAGAATCGGCGCGGAAATCTGCGGCGCATTAAAATCTTCAAACGCTGACGGCTGACGGCTGACGGCTGAACGCTCGCCAAAAAACTTTTCCGCCAGCTCGACAATCACGGCGTGCCCGATGTTTCCGGCGGCGGCAATGACCAGATTTTCCGGCTGAAAAACGCGCCCGTGAAAATCCGCCGTCACCTTTCGGTTAAAGGCGCGAACCGTTTTCGGCGTGCCCTCAATCGGAAACCCGAGCGCGTGATTCGGAAAAATCGCCTGGTTGAAAATCTCGCCTAAGTATTCTTCGGGCGAATCCTCGACCATTCGCATTTCTTCGATGATGACCTGCTGCTCGCGCTCCAGCTCGGTTTCGTCAAAGCATGGGTCGGTCAGCATATCGGCGAGCAAATCAAAGGCGCGCGGCAAATCCTTATCGACCGTTTTCATGGCAAAGCCGGTCATTTCCTGCATCGTAAAAGCGTCGAAATTCCCGCCGAGACGGTCGGTTTCGACGGCGATTTCCAGTGCCGTGCGCCGCTGCGTGCCCTTGAAAACGGTGTGTTCGATAAAATGCGAGATTCCGTTCAGCTTCGCCGGCTCGTGACGCGAGCCTTTTTTAAAGAAAAAGCCGAGCGTCGCCGAGCGCACGTCGGGCATTTTTTCGGTGAGAACGGTTAAGCCGTTGGTAAAGCGTGTGATTTCGATATTTTCTTTCATTTCGACAAAAGAAAATCGTATCACGCCGCCGGATGAGTTCAAAACGCGCCGGTTTCAGCCGCAGCAAGCCGGAAAGATTCTCAACGCCTAACAAGCTTGACCCATGTTTGGATGCGGAAAAGCGTCCGTCTCGTCCTCGCCTTCGCGCACGGCGAGGCAGGCGAAATCTTTTTCGACCAGAATTTTCAGCACTTCGCCGCCGGGCAATTTTTGTTCCGCGCCGAATCCGATTTGCGCGCTTTGCGTCCATTGCTCGGCAACGTCGCGCGGAACGCTTATTTCGATTCGGTCGTTTTCAAAACGCGCGCTGATTTCCCGCGCCGCGCCTTCGCCGCTCAAAACATAAGTCAAACGGCGATTGCCGAAAGAAATCGAATCTTCCACCTGAAAGTTTTTTTCAAAACCGGAAACTTCCCGCTGCGATAATCTGAGGCGGATTGAATTGCCTTTGATTCTGAGTTTCATAAATGCCTGCCGCCGGAGCAATTGTAATCGAGGCGGCGCAAAATAAAAACCTCCGCCGATTTGCAGATTTTCTTGACGAAAAAATGCAAAACCGGCGAAGGCAAAATTTTAAAAATCCGTTCCGGCAGTCTCAGGCGGCTCTGGCGCGCACCATCGGCGTAATCGTTCTGCCGAGCGGAGTGGTCGAATTGCGCGCAATCGCCAGCTCGATTGCCTGCGGCGGGACTTTATAATCGTCAGCCAGTTTAATCACCGGCTCGCCCGCGGCGAAACGTTCCGTAATTTTTTCCAGCGTGTGATGCCGTAAATCGCGCCCGCAGTGGAAACACGTGCCCTGTAAAGGGAAATATTTATCAAAATCGTAACCGCTCATACTAATCCCCCGTGAATTTTTATCTGCTTTGGGAAAATTAATAATAGCAGATGCCGCGCCGATAAACAATATTTTTTTAGGGCGGCTTGAAAATCCTTTAAAAATCATATAATGAATATGAACCGGTTTTGTAAATCGCCTGCATTTAATGAAAGAAGTCTCTCGTCGCCGCGCTCGTTCGAGGCTAGCATCAAAAGCCGGATTGAAGTCGTTTCGGCGGAGCCTTCGACCGATTTTTTCGCCTGCGTTACCGGTCGGCACGGGAAATTTGCGCGGCTGAAGAAACGCTAGAGAGCAGCGCGTGATTGCGGAAAATCAGGAAGTCGCCTGTCATTTCGCCGTCTGAAAGAACTGTTTATGAGCTTTAAAATCGTCGAAGAAACGCCTGACGCCTTGTCCGAATACGAAAAAATTCCGATTTCGTTCAAGGTCGAATCGTATTTTCGGGTTGAATTGCGCGGAGACGGCGGGCTGGGCGGAATAAGGCTTATCGAAGAGCCCGTCGCAGCGCCTTACGTGAAAGATTACGACGCGAATGAAAACTACAGACCTTCGGGCTGGCGGCGGCGTTTTGACATTTCCCATTGGGGAATCCTGTCGGCTGTCGACGGCGAAATCGGTCGCGTCGGCGGCGCGGCGATAGCCTGGAATACGCTGGAAGTCGAGATGCTCGAAGGTTTACAGGATTTAGCCTGTCTCTGGGATTTGCGCGTTCATCCCCGTTATCGCGGGCGCGGCGTCGGGCACGGGTTGTTTGAATATACGCTCGGCTGGGCGCGGGCGAGAAAATGCCGCCGCTTGCTGGTCGAGACGCAGAACATAAACGTTCCGGCGTGCCGTTTCTACGCGCGACAGGGTTGCGAGCTGGGAGCGATAAACAGATACGCTTATCCCGAAAGCCTGAACGAAACTCAACTGCTCTGGTATCGAAATGTCTAACGAGAAAATGAAAATTATTGAAACCGAAAGACTGCTGCTGAGCGAGATAAACGAAAGCGATGCGGAATTCGTTCTCGAAATCCTGAACGAGCCGGGCTGGATACAGAATATCGGCGACCGCGGCGTCAGAACGATTGAAGACGCGCGCCGTTATATCGTCGATAAACTGGCTGCCGGCTACGAGCGAAACGGCTTCGGCTTGTATCTGGTCGAATTAAAAGAAACGGGCGCGTCAGCCGGAATGTGCGGCTTGGTCAAGCGCGATTCGCTGGCGGACGCGGACATCGGCTTCGCTTTTTTGGAAAGATTCCAGTCGAAAGGCTACGCCTTTGAATCCGCCGCCGCCGTGATGGATTACGCGCGGAATAAGCTGGGACTGAAACGAATTCTGGCGATTGTCGCGCCCGGCAATCGAGCCTCGATAAAACTGCTCGAAAAGCTCGGTCTCGGCTTCGAGCGAATGATTAAAATGCCCGGCGAGGACGAAGAAATCAAATTGTTCGCACGCCATTTTTAAAGAGTTTTAAATTTCGAAGTTTGAGAGTTTTAAATTTCGAAGTTTGCATGATTGTTTGAATAAAAAACCCGAAATTCAAAACCGGAAAACTCAAAATTTACCAGGTGGCGCGCCTGCTATTGCGGCGGGTCCGCCACAAAGTCAAAATCAGCGACGTCGGCTTGGAGCGTAATCGTCCGCGTCGGCTGGGCAAACGCATAACGCTTGGCTGTGACCGAGACGGTATAAGTCAGTCCCGGCTGCAACCCCTGAAAATTGTAATAACCGAAACTGCCCGTCAGCATCGTGACGGGAGCCGGCAGATTTCCTCCGGACACCGCGACCACGGCATTGCGAATCCCGGCGCCGTTCGCCGTCAGTATACGACCGCCCAGCGAAGCGTTCGTCACCGGAACCATCGCGTAGGCGCGAACCTGCCCGTTGTAAACGCCGGTTCCGACAATGATGTTATGCTCGCTGATTCCGAGAGCCGAGGACGAAGTATTCATTGATAAATCCCATCCCGTACCCGCCGGAATAAGATCCGCCAGTCGATAAGTTGCGGTGCCGTCGTAAAGGAACGGGACGGAGAATTGCCCCGAATCGTTCCCGACGACCCAGCCTGCCGAATTAACCGCGCGCGCCGAGCCTTGCGTCGTGCCCGGAGCGAGCGGAATCGCCACCATTCCCCCGGACTGAGACCAGATAAACGGCGCTCCGGAGCCTTGATTAAGCATGCTCGAACCGACCACGTGACCGGAGTTGCTGACGGCGAAAGCCAGAGCGCCGTTAGCTCCCGGCAGCGCGCCTACTTCAAACGCGGAATTCGTGCCGATGTCATAAACGATGCCGACATTGCGCGCGGCGTTGGTCGGGTCTATTCCCTGTCCGACGACGCGACCGGAATCATTGATTCCGAATGCGGTGAGAAAAAAGCTCCCGTTAGAGGTCGTCTGGGTTATGACGGTCGCGGTTCCGCCGCTGTAAACAACGCCGCGCTGAAGGCTCCCGCTGCTGACGGAGCCGACCGCGACGCCCGCAGCGTTCACGTCGCTGGCGTCGCCGAGCGTTTCGCCGGATGGAAGCGGAAGCTGCGACACCGCGCCGTTTTGCCAGATAACCGGCAAACGGCTCGATCCGAAAAGCGTGGACGCGCAGGTGCCGGCGACGATGCCGTTATTGTTCGCGCCGTTCGAGACACAAAAGGCGCGTCCCGAAAGGTTCGGCAGCCCGACGATTCCGCCGCCGGAAGTCCAGGTGAATGCCTGCGCCCCGCCGCTCCGCACCGAACGCCCGACCGCCGCGCCGCCGGTCGATACGCCGAACCCCTGCGATGCGGTGTCGCCGCCCTGCACAACGCCAATATCATAAATTCGATATTGCGGCGGCACAGCCGTCATCCGGCTCGATTCGGCAACAATCTCAATCGAACGCCCCCGCGAGCTGCCTTTTAACGCCCCGGACGATGCCGTCTCCGTACACATCAAACCGGCTATTATTGCGACGCCGAGGAAAATTGCGGGAAAAACAGCGCGGAGTATAGTATATGTTGCTTGTTTCATATCTGACTGAATAAAGGATGAACGACCTTTCGGTACAAATAAAAGAATTACGGCTGTTGCTTTAATCAATAACCGCTAAAACCCGAATGCGTCCCTGATTGTAATGTATCCGGAAAAAAAGCAAAAGGGACATCAGCCTGATGCCCCTCGGTTGTCGTTATAGAAACTGGCTCCGCAGGTAAGACTCGACTATGAGCAGCGAAAATTGGCGCAAAAAAAAGCGCTCTGCCGAAGGTTTCATTAAGACGATCAAAGGTAACTTATATTCCCGACTCCAATACATTGATGAGACCGGAAAGCGAAGAGAAAAACTGTGCCGCGCCGATAGCCGTACGACCGCCGGAAGACTCATTAAAGAAATGAGCAAGGAACTGGAAAATCACGGCGAAGAAACTTTGCAGTCCGACAAATTAACTTTTCGTGAACTAGTCGCGAAGTACGAAAAGGCGAAACTCACCGTTGCGACGTATGAGAACGGGATAAAAATTTCCGGCAAGCGTTCCCTACTTCCTTCAAAGTCCGCCCTTAAACCTCTCACTGAATTTTTTGGGATAGCAAATCAGCCTCAAAAAGGGTCGTTTACGAGACAGTTTTTATTCTAATCTAGTTGTTCCATTAACCGGCGTTTCTGAGACGTTGTGAAAGTAGCTGTTTCGCCGTCATATCCATTCAATTGTTATGTCGCACCGTTCGTTATCGTTCTGCTGTCCAGAAACCACGCCTGGCTTTTTGCGCTTCTTGTTCAACAACGAGATATGTGCAAGCCTGATATGAAGTCATTTCATTATCAGAAGGATTTTTGTAACGCGCTTTTCCGGATTCAATCAACTTTTGACTAACATCGTTATCTTTAAGAAAGATAACTCCGACAAACTCTTTTTTGTCCATTTTGCCGGGCTGCACTTGTATTCTGATTTGTTGACCTAAAAGCGATTTAATTAACATTTGACGGATTTCGTCTTTTTTATCCGTAAAAGGCGCGATTCCGGCTAGAATGACTTTCTTCTGTTTTCCGTCGTCAAAAAAAACCGAAATGCTATCGGAAACCTTAACGCGAGTAACCCGCCCGTTAACGTCAGCCCAAAAATTGCTTTCCATACCCGCTCTGCCACACTGCTTTTCATAGGGAAAAGTCAGCGAAGAATCAATCTTGATTTGCGCGGCAACGAAAACCGGAAAGAAAACTGCGAAAAGAAAAATCATTGATTTCATAAGCCTATGATGCGGAAAATCAATATGTGAGACATTCATTCTCAGAAAGGGTCGTTTTTGAGACTAAGTATAGCTGATTTCATAAACCGGCGTTTTTGAGACCGTTAGCAACAGTTGAATAACGTATTATTTATCCACTCTTCTGATATTATACATTTCACCGTCATCATACTTTCGTTTAATCCGCTTTCTACGGAACACCAACTTTTTGAACTGCGAAATAATAGTTGCGCCTGTAGCAAAAAGGAAACCTATTTGCAAAGTGTTTTTATCCACTTCCGTTAATTCATAAGTGTATAAATCACCAATACTTTTAGCGTATAAAGTTTCATCTGTGAACAGGTTACTGCAAACATTTCTGACTCCGCGAAGGTCGAACACATAGTGAAAATTTTGTTCGCAGTTCAGAAATTCGATGCGCGCTAACGTCCGCTGGAAATTCAGCAGGAAAGGTGAGGTTCCGTCTGTCGAATAATCCAAGCCGTCGCCAACGGTCAGCGAAAGAAGTCTGCCGTCATGTAGCCCATACTCATTTCCCCCATAACGAAAGAAATTCCACGCCTTTTGACTCACGCGGGATGAGAGGGTTTCCAGTTCATTATGGTAATCCTCAACCGCTGAATCAAATCGTTTTTTAGCCTGGTCTCGCTCTTCCTCGGTTTGCTCAATCCAATCATTAGCGGCTGAAATTAGTTTATACGTAAAGTATTTCATTTCTCTTGACAATCTACAGTCTCAAAAAGGGTCGTTTTTGAGACATATAATTTCACTTTTTGCTGTTTCGTTAACGGGCGTTTTTGAGATTATTTTATATTTTACTTTGTTCGGTCTTTATTAGATTTATCAAAGCACTTTTTCCGCGAATGAGCGAAGAAATACACCATGAATTTAATAAATTCTCTAATGTCCTACTATTAATTTACGATATTTTTTACAATAATTTCTCGAATAAAAATTCATTAGAGGAAACAACAGAAAAGCCCAGCTAATTAAGCTAGGCTAAACTATTGATAATATTGGCTCCGCAGGTAAGACTCGAACTTACAACCCTTCGGTTAACAGCCGAATGCTCTGCCATTGAGCTACTGCGGAATAATCACCTCGAAAAGGCGAATTTTTAGATTATGGATTTTGCTTTATCTTGTCAAGCCGTCTCGTAAAAACTTTGACTTGCCCGGAGCATGTGCGGAAACGCCATTTTGATTTATTTGATAAATGCCGGTTGCCGATTGCGCGGCTTTAAAGCCTGAAAAGCGTAACGAACCGGTGAAATCGGCAGAGCGTTTTCGCCCGTCCATTACGGTTAAAATCGTCCAACGAGGGCTTCGGGAACGATTGCGGCGGGCGGAATGCAGAATCTTAGTGTCGAAAAAGATAGCCGAGCCTGCCGGGCAATCGGCGACGACAATTTCTTCCGCCCGAAATTCGTCTCCGTAAACTTTTGCCGAAATCTCTCTTCAACTCCTGAAATTCGTCTTTCATCGGTTTTATTCCTGATTGTATTTAATTTAAAGTTTAGAAAAGCTTCGGTTTTAGAAAAAACCGAATTTTATTTAACACAAGTTCCTGAGATTTTATGCAGCACCAACTCGTTTTAATTCTCGATTTCGGCTCGCAGTACACGCAGCTTATCGCGCGGCGCGTGCGCGAGCAGGGCGTTTATTGCGAAATCGTCCCGTTTACCTATCCGCTGGAAAAAATCCTTGAGCGCCAGCCGCAGGGCGTAATTTTATCGGGCGGACCGAATTCGGTCTATGAAGAAGATGCGCCGCGCGTTTCCGCCGATTTTTACAGCCGAATCAATGTGCCGCTGCTCGGTATCTGCTACGGAATGCAGCTTCTGGCAAAGGATTTGAACGGGCAGGTCGAGCCGTCCGCCAGGCGCGAATACGGGCGCGCGAGGCTGAAAATCACAAACCGCGACGCGAAGCTTTTTCGCGGTATTCACGACGAAATCGACGTCTGGATGAGTCACGGCGACCACGTCGTGACCGTTCCGAGCGGTTTTGTGACGGTCGCGCAGAGCGACGGCGCGATTACGGCGATTGAAAACGCGGAAAGAAGGATTTTCGGCTTGCAGTTTCACCCGGAAGTCGCGCACACGCCCGAAGGCAAGGAAATTCTGCGCCGATTTTTGTTCGACGTTTGCGGCGCGCGCGGCGATTGGACTTCGGCGCAGTTTATCAGGGAAGAAATCGAGAAAATTCGCGCGACCGTCGGCGAAGCTCATAACGTGGTCTGCGGTCTGTCGGGCGGCGTCGATTCGACCGTGGCGGCAACGCTGGTTCACGAAGCCGTCGGCAATCGTCAAACCTGTATTTTCGTCAATAACGGCTTGCTGCGCGCCGACGAATTCGAGCACACGCTCGCGCTCTACAAGGAAAAACTACACCTGAACGTGCGCGGCGTCGACGCTTCCGCCGAATTTTACGCGAGCCTGAAAGGCGTCTCCGACCCGGAGCAGAAACGCAAGGCAATCGGGCGCAAGTTTATCGAAGTTTTCGACGCCGAAGCGCATAAAATCGGCGACGTCAAATATCTCGTGCAGGGCACGCTGTACCCGGACGTTATCGAATCGGTCAGCCTTCGAGGCGCGTCGGTCACGATAAAATCGCATCACAATGTCGGCGGCTTGCCCGAAAAAATGAATCTGAAATTGATTGAGCCTCTACGCGAATTGTTCAAGGACGAAGTGCGGCTTATCGGTAAGGATTTAGGCATCCCGCAGGAAATTCTGGAGCGTCACCCGTTTCCCGGTCCCGGTTTAGCCGTGCGGATTCTAGGCGACATCACGCCGGAAAAAGTCGAGCTGCTGCAAAGAGCCGACCGCATTTTTATCGAAGAGCTGCACAATTTCAATCTCTACA
>DATHBC010000705.1:0-2057 GCA_035296345.1 Pyrinomonadaceae bacterium
GCCGGTTTTATCGACATACACATTCACGGCGCGGTCGGCGTCGATACGATGACGGCGGGCGCGGATGATTTGCGAAAGATGGCAAGGTTTCTCGCCTCGCGAGGGACGACCGCCTGGCTTCCGACTCTGGTGCCGGATTCGGATGAAAATTACCGCCGGGCAATCGAAGCGATTGACGAATTGATGAAAACGCAGGACGACGAACCGCAGGCGGAGGCGCTCGGCGTTCATTACGAAGGCGTTTTCGCCAGCGAAAAAATGTGCGGCGCGCTGCGTCCGGAATTTTTCAAAAAATTTACGGGCGGCGAGCTTGCCGGTTTGCCTGAACTGCGCGCGGAAAACGCCGTTCACCTGACGACTTTCGCGCCGGAAATCGAAGGCGGCATACCGCTGGTCAAAGAATTGATAAAACGCGGCTGGATTCCGTCAATCGGTCACACGAAAGCCGACGCGGAAACTCTGGACAGAGCCTTCGCGGCGGGCGCAAAACATATGACGCATTTTTTTAATGCGATGACCGGCTTGCATCATCGCGAGGTCGGCGTCGTCGGCTGGGGCTTGGCGAACGAAAAAGTCACCTGCGACATCATTGCCGACGGCATTCACGTCGCGCCCCTGATGCTGAAGCTCGCGCACCGGGTGAAAACTTCCGAAAACCTTCTGCTTATCAGCGACGCCGTTTCGCCCGCCGGTCTGGGCGACGGCGATTACGAAATCTGGAACGAAAAAATTTCCGTCGTGGGCGGAAAAACGCAAAACGAGCGCGGCAGCATCGCCGGTTCGGTTATCACTCTGCTGGACGCGGTCGGGCAAATGCTCGCGCTCGGCGTTGAAGCGACGGAAGCATCACGGATGGCGAGCCTGAATCCGGCAAAACTGCTCGGCGTTGAAAAAACGCGCGGCTCAATCGAAACGGGAAAGCTCGCCGATTTGGTCGCGCTCGACGAAAGCTCAAACGTAAAATTAACCTTAACCGCCGGTGAAGTGGCTTTCCGTGAGGTCTAAACGCCGCCTGCGCGTGGTCAGAAAAACGCCGGAAAATATCAGAATTCCCGCAAAAACCGTCCACACGGTCACCTTTTCGCCCAAAAAAACGAACGCCATCGAAAATCCGAAAAGCGGCTGGAGATAAATATAAACCGCCACCACGCTCGGTTTGACGCGCGCCAGAGCCCACGCATTCAAAAGATACGGCAAAAGCGTCGCCGCCAGCGCGATATACAAAACCAGAAGCCAGATAACCGGGCTCACGGTCGAGATTTCCGTTACGCCGGAAAGCGAAAAAAAACCGACCGGAACGCAGATGAAGCTCGCGAAAATAAACACCCACGCGATTGATTTCAGCGCGCCGTTGCGCGTGATAACGTCTTTGGAAAAGACCACGTAAATGCCGTAGGAAAATGAATTGAGAATAATCAGAACGTCGCCCAGCGTCGTCTCGGAAGAAAACGAAGCATTGCGCGGGTCAATCAGCAAAACAACGCCCGCCGCCGCCGTGATAATCCCGAAAACCGCTGCCGCGCGCAGCCGCTCCACGCCGAAAACCGACCCAATCGTCAGGGCAAAAATCGGAATCGTCACCGCCAGCAGCGAGGTGTTCGAAGCCTTCGTCAGCGCAAGCCCGCTGATAAACAAAAACTGATTCAGCGTCACGCCGAAAAAACTTAAAACCGCAAACCGCCAGTAATCGCCGCGCCTTTCCAGTGTCAAATCCCCGCGAAACCTCTGAAACAAAAACAACGCCAGCGCCGTAATTCCGACGCGAAAGCCCACAACGGCAAAGCTCGGA
The DNA here is from genome assembly GCA_035296345.1 of Pyrinomonadaceae bacterium. Taxonomy (GTDB): domain Bacteria; phylum Acidobacteriota; class Blastocatellia; order Pyrinomonadales; family Pyrinomonadaceae; genus JALZHR01. The sequence continues at coordinate 1,790 of DATHBC010000705.1, forward strand.
ATCACCTTCAAAACCACTTTCCCGATAACCGGCAGCGACCCGAAAGCCACCTGCACCAGCAAAAGCGCCACGTGCGGCGCATAACTTTTTTCGTGAGACTTTGCAGAATCCTTCATCAATCGTAAATAAAGATGCTAACAAATCGGCGGGGCATTTGTCAGTTGAGGGAAATTTTCCTCTAAAATGTGATTCTGACATTCCGAAACAACACTTTTAAGCCGTGCCTGAATTTTTGAATTTGTCTTTTTTGGTAATTTTTCTGATAGGC
>DATHBC010000706.1:0-4777 GCA_035296345.1 Pyrinomonadaceae bacterium
TGCCGGGCACAGCGAAGGCTCGCTGATTGGGATGGCAGCCGCCCAAAAAATGAGAGCGAATGCCTTTATATCAATCGCCGGCGCGGGTCGCCCCGTCGACCGGATTCTTCTCGAACAGCTCAAAGCGCAATTACCGCCCGATTTGATGAAGACGGCGGAAGATATTATTAATCAGCTTGCCGCCGGTAAAACCGTCGAATCGGTGCCGCCGCCGTTAAATACCGTCTTTCGTCCGAGCGTGCAGCCGTATATGATGTCCTGGCTCCGGTACGACCCGGCAAAAGAAATCGCCAAACTGACAATTCCGGTTCTGATTACGCAGGGCACGACGGATATACAAGCGACCGCGCAGGACGTGAAATTGCTCGCGACCGCCAGCCCTTCGGCAAAGGTGCTGGTAATCGAGGGAATGAATCACGTTCTGAAAGCCGTCCCCGACGACCGCGACAAGCAGATAGCATCATACAGCGATTCTTCGCTGCCGATTATGCCGGAGCTGGTCGATGAAATCAGCCGTTTCGTGCGCAAAGCGAGAAAGTGATTTCGATAACTCAAAATCGGCGGACTTTCAGTCCGCCTCAGGGCGGTTCGATAATTTGCCTCCTTTTCAGTATATGAAAGATTGGTTCGGGATAATCGGCGCGGGTTGCGAGTTTTCGGCAGATGTCGTCTTATTCCGGGAAACGGTTTTATCCCGATGGTATAATCAACACTTAAAGACTCGAAAATACGGGTTATTTGATTTAGTTTCCGAAGAATGTTCAGATAGAAACTGATAATAAGGAGAATTCAGGATAAACGGTTTCTCGAAAATCTCATAATCTGAACCCGTAAAAACAGGAAAGGCGGAAGAAATCTGAAACTTCCGAAATAAACCGGTGAATGACGCTTTAATCTTTCACAAACATCTGCTGAACACAATCGAGCAATCCGTTATCGTGACCGATTTAGACGGGATTGTTACCTACTGGAATCGTTTTGCCGAGCATCTCTACGGCTGGTCAGCCGCCGAGACTCTGGGTCGCAATATAATGGAGCTGGTTGCGCCGGAGCTCAGCGCCGGGCAGGCGGAGGATATTATGACTCAGCTGCGGCTGGGAAAAAGCTGGACCGGGGAATTTACGGCGCAGCGCAAGGACGGCGCTTTATTCCCTATCCAAAGCGTTAACTCGCCGATTTATGACGATAAGGAAACACTGGTCGGCATCGTCGGAATCTCACATGATATTACAGAGCGCAAGCGGACGGAAAAAGCCTTGCGGGAAAGCGAAAACAAATACCGGACGCTGGTCGGGCAGGCTTCCGACGGCATCCACACCTACGACCTCGCCGGAAATTTTTTAGAGGTGAACTCGAAGCTCTGCGAGATGCTCGGTTATACCGCCGAAGAGCTGCTGCGACTTAATGTGAAAGACCTCGTTCCCGCCGAAGACCTCGCCGCCGACCCGATTCGTTTTGCCGAGCTGCGCGCCGGAAAGACGCTTCTCAGAGAGCGGCGGCTGATTCGCCGGGACGGCTCGGTCTTTCCGGCGGAAATCAGCGGGACGATGATTACGGACGGCGTGCTGCAGGCGATTATTCGCGACATCTCGCAGCGAAAACGCGCCGAAGAGGCGCTGCGCAATAGAGAAAACCAATTGCGCCTCATCACGGACGCCATCCCGCTGCTGATTTCTTACGTCGATAGGGAACATCGTTATCGCTTTGTAAATCGAAGTTATACGGAATGGTTCGGAAAGTCGCGCGAGGAAGTCGTCGACAGGCATCTTTCCGAAGTTCTGGGCGAGGCGGCTTATCAATCGCTTTTACCCGAGGTCGAAAAGGTTTTATCCGGCGAAGAAGTTATTTTCGAGCGACTGGTTCCATATAAATCCGGCGAAAGATTTATCCGTGTCAACTACATTCCCGAATCTAATCCGTCAACCGGCGAGGTCAGAGGCTTTCACGCATTCGTGCAGGACATATCGGAAAGCAGGCGGGCGGAAGAAGCACTGCGCAAAAGCGAGGAGTGGCTGCGGAGTATTTTCGAGGCGTCGCGCGACGGAATCCTCGTCGAAGACGATGGAAAAATCATCTACGTCAATAAATCTTACGTCCGCCTGTTCGGCTACGACGCGCCCGAAGAGCTCATCAATCAACCCGTTGCGCTCGTCGTTTCGCCCGCAGATACGGAGCGCATCCTGGACTTCGGCAGCCGCCGCCTGCGCGGAGAGCTGCCGCCCTCGAAATACGAGTTTAAAGGCAAGCGAAAGGACGAAACTCTGATAGAGGTCGAAGCTTCCGTCTCCACCTCCGTTATCGCCGAGCATACATACATCACGACTATGATTCGTGACATCAGCGAGCGTAAACGCGCGGAGAATTTACTGGAGGCGCAAAAACAGTCGCTCGAACTGGTAGTCAGAGGAGCGCCGCTGGTCGAGGTGTTGATTTACCTGGCGCGGGTCGCCGAGCAGCAGGCTGACGGCGCGGTCGCTTCCATATTGCTGCTGGACGAACACGGGCGTTTGCACAACGGCGCTTCGCCGAGCCTGCCGCAGCACTATCTGCAAAAGATTGAAGGACTCAACGCAGAGCCTCATGTCGGTACTTGCAGCGCCGCCGCAGCTTTAGGACAGGTGATTGTGACGCCCGACATCGCCGCAGACCGGAAATGGGACGGGCTCGCGCCGCTGCCGCTCGAAATAGGCTTACAAGCCGCCTGGAGCATGCCTATTAAAGCGCGTGACGGGCGCGTCCTCGGGACGTTCGGAACCTACTTCCGGCAGAAGCGCGAACCGACCGCTCTGGAACGGCAGGTAGTGGAAATTCTCGCCCGGACGGCGGCGCTAGCCATCGAGCGCAAACAGGATGAAGAGGAATTGCGCCGCTCGCACGAAGAGCTGGAAACTCGCGTGCGGGAAAGAACCGTGGATTTACAGAAAGCCAACGAAGCTCTCCAGGCGGAAATGCTGGAACGCCGGCAGGCGGAAGGAGCCCGGATAGAAGTTTTGCGCCAGCTCGTCAACGCGCAGGAAGAAGAACGCCGCCGCATCGCGCGCGATTTGCACGACCAGCTCGGGCAGCAGTTAACCGTCCTCCGGCTTAACCTGGAGATGCTTAAAAGAATGTGCCGCGACGCGCCGACTTTTGCGCAAATCAATGAAGTACAAAAGGTCGCCCGCCAGCTCGACGCCGACGTGGATTTTCTGGCGTGGAAGCTGCGCCCGTCGGCGCTCGACGATTTGGGGGTCGTCGCGGCGCTGGATAATTACGTCAGGCAGTGGTCAAAGCATTTCCGAATCCCGGTGGAATTTAACGCCGACCGCTTCGGCAAAATCACGCTCGCGCCCGAAGTCGAAACGAATCTTTATCGAATCACGCAGGAAGCCCTTAACAACGTCGGTAAGCACGCCAAAGCCGGCGGCGTTAACGTCCTGCTCGAACCTCGCGGCAATTCTCTGGTGCTGATTATAGAAGATGACGGAGTCGGTTTCGACCCGAATAAGCATACTCTTAAGGAAAAAGGGGTCAGTATGGGGCTGATTGGAATGCAGGAACGCGCGGCGCTCGTCGGCGGGACGCTGGAAATCGAATCTGCCGGGGGCAAAGGCACGACTATTTACGCCAAGGTTCCGATTTTAGCCTTGCGGAAAGGGGAAAAGGAATGAAGCAAATCCGTGTCCTGATAGCCGAAGACCACAAGACGGTGCGCAGGGGGCTGAAAATGATCATCGAAGCCGAACCCGATATGACGGTCGTCGGCGAGACCGGCGACGGAAACGAAGCCGTTCGCCTGGCGCTCAAACTTAAGCCCGACGTCGTCGTGATGGACATTTCGATGCCGGAATCGAACGGCATTAAAGCGACGGCTGACGTTAAAAAAGCCGCTCCCGCAATTAAGATACTGACGCTTACCCGTCACACCGATAAGGCATATTTAAGGGAATTGATGGAAGCGGGCGTGGACGGCTATGTTCTGAAACAAAGCGAGTCGGACGAGCTGCTGCGCGCCGTCCGCACCGTCGCCGGCGGCGGCAACTATCTCGACCCGGCGGTTTCGGATAAAGTTTTCGACATCGTTGCGGCAAAGCAGTCCAAACAGCGCGGCGAGATTCGCGAGGCGCTTTTGAGCGACCGCGAAGCCGAAGTCCTGCGCTTAATCGCGCGCGGCTACAGCAATAAGGAAATCGCCGCTCAACTCAAGAGCAGCGTTAAAACCATCGAATCGCAAAAAGCCGTCGCGATGCAGAAACTCAACATTCGCGGGCGCAATGAAATCGTCAACTACGCCATTCTTCAGGGCTGGCTGCGGGAAAGCTAAAGGCTTTGCCGAATGAGGTTTACCTCCGCTTCCGATAAATACTCCAATTTTATTTTTATTGATTGAAAGGGTTTTCCCGCAGAAATGTCAGGGAAAAACCTTTTTTTTCTTTCTTATCTTCCCGATATATGTATCTCTCTATATGTGCGATAAATAACTTACACACTTACTAAGTCATGCAAGACTTTGTTACTTGGGTTAAAAACCTTTTGCGGTATTTATAAGAAATCGCGGGCGGCAGCCTGACAGGGGCAAACTCAAGCTTGAGGAGAGCCTTCGCCGGTTAGGCTCTTCATCTTTTACCGCTCTCTTACTTTGTCCCGGTAAATATCGGTTTAAAGCGTGAATGCATTTTTTTCGGAGTCGCGCTCGGTTTCACTCTATCGTCGCGCAGGAGGAGGAAGAGGAAGAAAAGGAAGAAGCGAGCGAAATTTCGGGTGTGAGGCAACATATGAAAATAATTTTATTTTCTCT
>DATHBC010000707.1:0-2711 GCA_035296345.1 Pyrinomonadaceae bacterium
CTCGTCCATTCCCAGACGTTGCCGATTAAATCCTGCACGCCCCATTTATTTGCTCCGCCCGCGACCGCTCCGACGGCGCGCGGCGCGGTCTGGTCGATGACCGCGCGCTGATTTTCCCACTTATCGCCCCACGGATACAGATTATTTTCGCTCCCGTTGCGAGCCGCGTATTCCCATTCCTCCTCGGTCGGGAGGCGATATTTCACGCCGTCGCGCTTTGAACGCCATTCGGCAAAAGACCGGATGTCTTCCTGCGAGACGTGAACGACCGGAAAAGCTTCCTGCCCGGCGAGCGGCTTTCCGTTGACCCAGTGCGGCGGCGGCGGAAAGTTGCTCTCGGTCACAAAGCTGAGATATTCGGCGTTCGTCACCTCGGTTTTGTCCAGCCAGAAATCCGTCACTTCGACCTCGTGCTCGGGCTGTTCCTGCGGCGCGCCGTCGTTGCGTCCCATTTTGAACTTCCCGCCCGCGATTTTCGCCATCTCGGTTTTAATTTCAATCAGCGGCGTCGCGTTCGGCGTCGGGCTGGAATTCGTATTGACATTGCTGCTGCCGCTGCCCGCAACGCCGGCGCGACCGATTAAACCCATCCAGTAAGCGCTGAACGCTCCTAATGCAGTCAGTAACAATAAGCCGGAAATTCCAATAATCGCCAGCGGAAGCGGTGAAAACAAAGCTTTTTTCGGCTTCGGCAGTGACCCGGACTGAACGAAATTTTGCTGCGATTGCGCCTGCTGTCGGAGGACTGTATTCTGCGCTCCTCCGGCTGAGGATTGATGATAATGCGGCGGCGGCGCGGTGTTTTGAGCGAAACCCTGCGTCGATTGAGCGCCGGCGGCGGTTCCCGTGCCGGTCAGGCTTTGCGGCGCGTTAAAAGTGTCCGCCGCGACGTTGGTCTGATTAAAAAGATACGGCTCGGATTTTTGATTTGCCGCATTTGTCGCCGTCGTCTGAGCCGCGCTTCTCAATTCGGCGACGACCTGCTGCGGTCTGCCGTCGCAGAGAATGTCGTTTTCCCAATCCTGAAAACCTTCCTTGCAGACGCGCAGGCGATGATTTCCGCTTTGCAGTCCTTCCAAAAGCAGCCAGCCGTTTGCCTGCGTCTGACCGACGGCGACGTTATCGACGAAAACGCTCGACTGGGGCGGGCTGGACAGAATATGAATCGAGGAAACCGGCAGCGGCGGCGCGCCTGTTTGCTGTCTTCCGGTCAGGTGAATGCTCGCCGAAGAATAACCGACCGCGGCGCGCAGCTCTTCGACTAACTGTTCGACCGTCTGCGTTCGCTTGTGGCGGTCTTTTTCCAGCGTGTGGCGCACTGCCAGTTCGACTTGCGGCGCGACCGAGACGCCGTATTCGGCAAAGCTCGGCGGCGCGTCCGACAGATGTTTTTTCATAATCGCCGGAATCGAAGAACCTTTAAACGGAACGTCGCCGGCGAGCATCTGGAAAAGCATCACGCCCAGAGAGTAAATGTCAGCCTGCGCGTCCGGTTCTTCGTCAGCCCATTGTTCCGGAGCCATATAATAAGGAGAACCCATCAAGCCGGTCGTCTGCGCCTGTATGAAAGAGCCTAAAAGCTCGCCCGATTTAATTTTTGCCAGACCGAAATCGAGAATTTTAACCGCGTCCGCCATCGTCGATTTGTCCTTGCAAATCATAATGTTCAGCGGTTTCAAATCGCGGTGGACGATGCCCTGACGATGCGCCGCGCCGACGCCGCCGGCAATCGCGCTCATCAATTCGACGGCTCTTTCGGGCGAGAGATGTTTTTCGCGCGCCAGCAAATCGTGCAGGGATTCGCCTTCGACGAATTCCATGACGAGAAACGGCATCGTTCCCTGCACGACGCCGAAATCCGTGACGGCAATCACGTTTCCGTGACGAATCGCGGCAGCGGCTAAAGCTTCCTGTCGAAAGCGAGTCACGAGCTGCGGGTCGTTGCCGACCAAATCCGGCAAAATGACCTTGATGGCGTGCTGCGTTTTCAGATAAGCGTGGCGCGCGCAGTAAACCACGCCCATCCCGCCCTGCCCGAGCCGTTTTTCGAGCTTGTATTTTCCTTCCAGCACCGGCTCGCCGCTAATCGAATGAAAAGTCGGCTGCCCGTCCTCCGGACAGGCGGTTACTTCATCTGCATAACAACGCTTACACTGTTGACACTCTTTCATTGTTTTTGGTTATACGAAATCCCTGCGCGGAACGTTTAGAGAATTGCCTTTTTCATTCGACAAATCTGCAAACGGCATCAATTCAGACTCGATTTTCATCGCTTACGGTTCGCCGGAATTTCTGCTCGTCTGATTTTAATTGCTTTGCCTTTTGCAGGCAAGGAAAAACAAACGGCGTGAAAAGGTAGAAACCGATTCACGCCCGGGCAGATTTGCAGTTTTAAAGATTAGCGAACCGTGACCGTCAAACTAAATCGCGTCGCGCGCCTGCCGGAATTTCTAATCGCGATGTAATGGTCGCCGCTGCGGTTAATATCGACCTGCGCGTAACCGTTGTCGCCCCACGCGATATGACCGTTGCGTCCCGTGATTTCCAAATCGAGACGGTTGTTGCCGGACGTGACCTGCACGGTCATCGTCTGCCCGCGCCCGACGTTAAGGACATATTCGCGAACGCCGCCCGGAGCGATTGAGCCGCTCAGGGTCGCCGCGCTTCTGCCGCGCCCGAAACGAATCCGCGTCTGCGCCAGTGAATCACTC
>DATHBC010000708.1:0-14022 GCA_035296345.1 Pyrinomonadaceae bacterium
TCGCCGACGCGCCCGAATTTTTTATTCGTCATACCGCCGGTCGAAGTCGCCGCCGCGACGCTGCCCCGCGAATCGCAGGCGACCGCGCCGACCGTGCCCATCGGTTTCGCGTTTTCGACTTCGGCTTGCAGCTTTTCGTCCGCTTGAATTTCCTTTTCAATCAACGCGGGCTCGCTCGCCGTGTGGTCGAGCTGCACGCGTCCGGCTTCGCGCGCCTTTAAAAGCTGCTGGTAGCGAAACTCGGTAAAAAAATATTTATCGTCTTCGAACTCGACTTTGCATTCGCGCGCAAATTCGTCAGCGCCGCGCCCGGCAAGCAGAACGTGCGGCGTCCGTTCCATGACCAGCCGCGCGAGTTTGATGGGATTTTTGACGCTTTTGACAAAGGCGACCGCGCCGGCTCTTAAGCTCGCGCCGTTCATCAGGCAGGCGTCCATCTCGTTTTTGCCTTCGTGCGTGAAAACCGCGCCTTTTCCGGCGTTGAAAAGCGGAAAATTTTCCAGCTCGACCACGGTCGCTTCGACCACGTCCAGCGCGCTCGCGCCGCTTTGCAAAAGTCGCCAGCCGGTTTCCAGCGCGCGGCTCAAACCGAAGCGATAATCTTTTTCCAGTTCGGCGGTCATCCGGCTGCGCAAAATCGTGCCCGCGCCGCCGTGAATCGCCAGTGCGATTTTGTTCATTCGATTATTTTGTCATAAATGAAAATTCAACCGCAGATAAAGACGGTTTCGGGTTTTGAATTTCGGGTTTATGGAAATCCTGCATCCAAAACCTAAAACTTAAAACTCGAAGCTGTCTCATCGCTTATCCTTCAAAAATCACTGCACGACAATCTGTCCTTTATACATATTCATCCCGCAGGCGAAAGTAAAGATTTTTTCGCTGTCGGTCGGAATGTCGACCACGACGACTTCGCCGACATTCAGATTCTTTTTGATATTTAAATCTTTAAAAACAATCTGGCTGCCGCAGTTTTCCGCGTCGGCGCGATAAAACGCCAGCTTCAGCGGCTTTCCTTTTTGCGAAGTAATCTCTTCCGGCGTGAAACCGTCTTTCGTCACCGTAATCTTGATTGCGCCTTCGGGAATTTTGACTTCTTCCGGAGGCTTTTCTTCCGCGCCGGCTTTGACGTTGACGACAAACGGAACGGCGGTCACTTTTCCGCTGCGCTGAAATTCCGCCCAGATTTTATAAATTCCGGCTTTCGGAAACGAAACGTGCGCCGCGACCGTATTTGCCGTCGCGCTCATCAGTTTACCGCCGGTTTTCGTCGCGGAATTCGTCTCGTGCGAGTGCTGGTGACCGTCTTCGCTTTTCACGTTGTCCGTCGACATCGGATGCGCGTGGACAAACTCGTTCAAATCTTTATTAATGATGACGAAATGCGCCGTTTCGCCGAGATATTTCTGCAAATCCGTCACGGGCTGGTTCGTCCGCGAGTCGAAAACGCCGAAATTCAGCATCAAATCCCTGTTCGCCGTCAGTTCAGCCGCGTCCGGTTTCATCACGACGCGCAAATCCTCGATTGTTTTTTCAAATTTCGCGTCCGGTTTCAAATCTGCTTTTGCCCGCTCGGCTCCGGCGACCGTCAAATCGAAATCCCTGACCATCTGCCTGTCTTTGACGGGCGAAAAGTCTGCGTAGAGCTTAAATCGCCCGCCGTTTTTAAACGCAAAAGAAGCTTTAAACGAGCCGTCCGCCTGCGCCTCCGGGTGCAGGTGAAAAAACTCCTGCAAATCTTCCGAAACGACAATCAGGTGCATCGGTTTTTCGTGCACAATCTGCAAATCCTTTACGACGCCGCCGCGAGAATTTTTAATCGTAAAGTTCAAATCGACCTGTTCTTCGGCTTTCGGCTGCTCGGGCGCGGCTTTAAATTCGACGGTGAAATCTTCCGCGCTCATATCTATCTCCGCCGGTTGCGTGTTCTGCGCGTGATTTGCCTGGTTCGCTTGATTCATGTTTGTTTCGCAGCCAGTCGCCAACAAAGCCGCTGCTAAAAACGTGATAAATAAAAACTTTTTCATCCGGTTTCCTGTTTTGCTGAATAGAGTTTGATAAAAGAGCGACAAAAATAAATTTTCGCAATTTGCGCCGTCAAAGACAAATCCGCCCGCCAAAATAAAAAGCGGCGTTGTGCCCACACTCAACGCCGCTCAGTCATTCCACAAGGAGAAACAAAATACCTGACAGATAGACACTGATAAATTAAACAGAAATTCGCCAAATGTCAAGGAAAAAGTGAAAACCGAGGTGCGAGAAGAAAATTTTTTATAAACGGCAAACCGTAAATTACAACCTGCAAACAAAATCTCGATTTTGCATTTCGCGCTTTACGCTTTGCCTCTGTAAATTGCCATTTTCCTGCCGTTTGCCGACATAATTCTAAATTTTTTCCAGCCGAAATTTTCGAAACAAAAATCCGGCTTCAAGCTAAAGCTATTTATAAAAATAAAAAAGGACGGTGCTGCGCTGCCGTCCTTTTAACCTGATAATTAAACGGTAAATGCTTACTCGTCTTCTTCGTGCGTGCGGATTCTGCCTTCGGCGCGCGCCTGTTCGATGACTTTGGAGGCGAGATTGCCTGGCAGCGGGTCGTAATGCGAAAACTGCATGTGATACGAGCCGCGCGCCTGCGTCATCGAGTTCAGCTTCGATTGATAATCGAGCATTTCCGATAAGGGAACCTGCGCTTTAATCACCTGCTGCTTGCCGCGCACTTCCATGCCCTGCACGCGACCGCGCCGCGAGTTTAAATCGCCCATAATGTCGCCGGAAACTTCCTGCGGGCAGAAAACTTCGACGTCCATTATCGGTTCCAGCAAGGTCGGTCGGGCTTTTTCCATCGCCGCGCGAAACGCCTTGCGCCCGGCGGCGCGGAACGAATGCTCGTCCGAATCGACCGAATGATAGCTGCCGTCAATCAGTGTGACTTTGAAATCGACCAGAGGATAACCGGCGACGGCTCCGCTCTGCGCGGCTTCGACGATGCCTTTTTCAATCGCCGGACGGAAATTTTGCGGAATCGCGCCGCCGAAGATTTTATCTATGAATTCAAACCCGCCGCTTCTGTCCAGCGGCTCGAAGATGCATTTGCAGTCGCCGAACTGACCGCGCCCGCCGGATTGTTTCTTGTGGCGTCCCTGAACCTCGACCTGCGCCGTAATCGTTTCCTTATACGGAACTTTCGGCGGATGCAGCGTCACTTCGACGTGATAGCGATTTTTTAGTTTCGCCACGACCGTCTCGATGTGAAGCTGACCGGAACCGCTCAGGATAAATTCCTTTGTCTGCGCGTCGCGGTCGAAATGCAGGCTCGGGTCTTCTTCCAGAATTTTATGCAGCGCCTGAGAGATTTTGTCTTCGTCGGCGCGCGATTTCGGCTCGATGGCGAAAGCGATTGCCGCTTCCGGATATTCGACTTTCGGGTAAACAATCGCGTTCGTTTTGTCGCACAGCGTATCGCCGGTCTGCGTCTCTCTTAATTTGACGACCGCGATAATGTCGCCGGTCTGCGCGGCATCGACCTTTTCCAGATTTTTCCCCTGTATGACGTGCAGCGCGCCGAGGCGTTCCTGCGTGTCGCGGCTCGAATTATAGACGGTCGCGTCCGAGCCGACTTTCCCCGAGACGACTTTCATCAAGTTGATTCTGCCGGCAAACGGGTCGGCAATCGTGCGGAAAACGTATGCGCTGAACGGTTCGTCGTTGGAATACTTTCTGGTAATGCGGTCGCCGTCCTGTTCCGGGTTGGTGTAGCCGTATTCGGCTTCGTGCGTCGCCGGGTTCGGCGCGTATTCGATAATCGCGTCGAGCAGGCAGGTCAAGCCGGCGAGCGTCTGCGACGAGACGGCGAAAACCGGGCACAATTTGCTGTTCGCGACGGCTTTCGCCAGATTCGGAATCACGTCTTCGTCTTCCAGAGTTCCGTTTTCAAAATATTTTTCCAGAAGCGTGTCGTCCGATTCGGCGACGAGTTCGACCAGCCGCTCGCGCGTTTTGTCCACGATGTCGCGCCCGGTTTCGGGAATGGGAATTTCTTTGGATTTGCCGTTTGAGTCAAACTCGTAAGCCTTCATATGGACGACGTCGACGACGCCGCGAAAATCGGCTTCCTGTCCGATGGGCAGCGTAAACGGAACAATCGAGCGCGCAAAGCTCTGCGTCGCCGTGTCGAGCGCGTGACCGAAATCGGCGCGTTCCTTGTCCATTTTATTGATGACCATAAAACGCGGCAGCAGAAACTCGTTGGCGTAACTCCAGGTTTTTTCCGTCTGCACTTCGATGCCGTTGACGCCGTCGACGACGACCAGCGCGCAGTCGGCGACGCGCAAGCCCGGACGCGCGTGCGCGACGAAAGCGGCGTAGCCGGGCGTGTCGATTAAATTTATTTTCGTGTCCTTGTATTCGAGATGGGCGAGATTGTTGTTGAGCGTGATTTTTCGTTCGATGGAGTCCTCGTCGTAGTCGGTGACGGTGGTTCCTTCATCTACTTTTCCCCAGCGAGTCGTTGCGCCTGCGACGTGCAGAAGGGAACTGACCAGTTGGGTTTTACCCGCGTCGCCGTGTCCAATGACAGCCAGATTGCGAATATTTTCTGTAGAAAATGCTTTCATTTTCGGCAAAATCTCCTTTCATATTTGAAAAATTTAATCGCCAAAGTCGAAAGTCCAAAAACTTAGACAAGCATAAAAGGATTGGAAAATTTTGGAATGACTTCAGGTAAGAATTTAATTTAAACGAAATATTCGCCAGATACAAGCGGTTTATTTTGCGCGCGTAAATTTATTTACAGTCTTTGCCGGTTCATAATATAATACGGGCGACAAAAAATATATAAATTCGCCGCTCACAAAGCCCCGCCAAAGGAAAAAAATATGCTCGCCTTCCTGAAAACGTCGTTCTTAAATTGTCTTTCGCCGGCTTTGACCGCGGCTTTAATGCTTTTATTGAGCCAGGCAATCGTAATCATGGCGGCGGGCGAAATCGACCCGAGCTTTAATGCCGGGGTTTTCAGGCATCCCGCCGGCGCTATCCAAACGGTCGTCGCGCAGCCTGACGGGAAAGTTCTGATAGGCGGGAACTTCGAAATTGCTAACGGCGTTTTGAGAGGCGGCGTAGTCCGCCTGAACACGGACGGCGGCACGGATTTGTCGTTTAATCCGCCGTCGTTCTCCGGCACGGACGGAAGTCCGGTTTTGATAAATGCCATCGCGGTTCAATCAAACGGAAAAATTATCGTCGCCGGTCGATTTTCCCAAATTGACGGAGTATTTATAAATATTCCGGTTGTGCGGCTGAACGCGGACGGCTCGCGGGACGCGGGCTTTAATCTTTTGCCGACGGGCGGCACATTTACCGGTTTTATAAACGACGTTGACGTGCGCCCGGACGACAAAATTTTAATCGGCGGCAGCTTTACTTATATGCCCGCCTCGGATAATGCGACGAGAAACAACCTGGCGCGTTTAAATCCGAACGGCTCAGCCGATAGTACATTTACCCTGAATGTCGTCTCCGAGGCGGTCGAAGATATTGCCGTGCAGCCGGACGGAAAAATTTTGGGCTTCAACACCTCGGGCAGCAGTTCCGGCAACCGATTTCTGGGACGTCTGAACACGGACGGCACGGTCGATGCTTCGTTTAACGTTTATGTTACCGGGAGCGTTTTAGCCATAAAAGTCCAGCCGGACGGCGGAATTATAATCGGCGGCAATTTTGGCAGCGTCAATTTCATTCAGCGCGTCGGCATTGCGCGCCTGACCCCGGACGGCGGCTACGACCAGTCTTTTGCCGGCAGCCATGTGCCGGTAACTATTTATGATATTGAGTTTGCCGGCGACGGAAAGATTTTAGTCGCCGGGACGTTTATCAATTACGCGGGCGGGCAGAGAAATCTTATCGCGCGGCTGGAATCGAACGGAGTTCTAGACGGTTCGCTGAATTTCAATCGCAACGCGAACGGTATGATATACAGCGTCCTGTACGACATTTTTCCGCTGCCGAACGGGCAAATCATAATCGGCGGCGACTCGCTCCGGATGGGAAATGTCGGCGCAACGGTCAATCGAATAAATTCGGACGGCAGTCTGGACAATTCATTTAGAACGCTGCTCGGAAACAGAGGAACGGTTAATGACATCGCGCCGCTGCCGAACGGGCAAACCGTCATCGGCGGTGTTTTCGGCGTGGTCAATACGACTATTCGCCCGAGCCTCGCCCGCCTCAACGTCGACGGCAGCCTCGACACAACGTTTAACCCGACGATTACGGGTTTGAATCAGGATGCGCTTATTCTGGCGGTGACGCCGCTGCCCGACAACAAATTAATGGTCGGCGGGCAATTTCTCGGAATGCTGGCGCGGCTGAACGCGGACGGCTCGACCGACCCGACTTTCAGTGCAAATCTTTCGACTGCGGGACCTGTCTACGACATCGCCGTTTTGCCGGACGGAAAAATAATCGGCGCCGGTCAAATAACGCCGGCGGGCAGCAGCTCGCCTCGCTATGTGATGAAGTTTAATCAGGACGGCTCGGTCGATAACTCGTTTATGCTCCCCGCGTTTACAGGCTCTGTAGTCAGGAAAGTCTCCGTCCAGCCTGACGGTAAAATACTTATCGCCGGCAGTTTTGCCGGCATCGGCGGTATAGAGCGCAACAACATCGCGCGCCTGAACGCGGACGGCTCGCTGGACACGACGTTTAATCCGCCGGGCGGCACAAACAACGCGGTTTTCGACATTGCACGCCAGGCGGACGGGAAAATTTTGATAGGCGGACCGTTTACTATCGTCAACGGTGAATCCAGACACTTTATCGCTCGCTTGAACACAGACGGCTCGACGGATACAACGTTCGCGTCATCCTTCAACGGAACAGTAACGACGATTAAAGTGCAGCCGGCGGACGGAAAAATTCTGATCGGTATCACGTTTACGAGCAGCACCGGGCTAAACAGAATCTCGCGTCTGTATCCGGACGGCTCAATCGATTTAAGCTTTAACGCCGCGGCGGGAGTTCAGGGCATCATCAACACGATTGAACTGGATGCGGGCGGAAAGATTTTAGCCGGGGGAACTTTCGTCAGATACGACAATATACCGAAACTATCTATTGCGCGCCTGCTGAATAACGCGCCGCGACCGGCACTGTTTGACTATGATGGCAACGGAAGAGCGGACATTTCGGTTTTTCGTCCTGCGACGGGTTTCTGGTATATCGCTCGCCCGACCGGCGCGCCGCAAAATTTCGACGCCGTTCAGTTCGGGACGAACGGCGATATGATTGTTCCGGCTGATTACGACGGCGACAGAAGAACAGACGTTGCAGTCTGGCGACCGTCGGACGGCGTCTGGTATCTGATGCAGTCGACGGCAGGATTCCGCGCCGCGCAGTTCGGCACGAGCGGCGACATTCCGGTTCCGGGCGATTACGACGGCGACGGTAAGGCGAATCTGGCTGTCTTTCGTCCTTCGACCGGCACGTGGTATATTGCCCGCGCCGCCGGAATTCCGTCGCAGAATCTTGATGTTGTTCAATTCGGAGCTAACGGAGATAAACCGATTGCCGGAGCGGATTTCGATGGTGACGGACGAGCGGATGTCGCTGTCTTTCGTCCTTCGACCGGCGATTGGTATCGCATTCACAGCTCGAATAATCAGTTTGTCGGTCTGCATTTCGGAATAGCGGAAGACAAACCCGTCGCGGCTGATTACGACGGCGACGGACGAGCCGACATCGCCGTCTGGCGACCGTCTGACGGAGTGTGGTATCGCATCAACAGCGGAACCGGCACTTTCTCCGCCCACCGGTTCGGAGTTTCGCAGGACAGACCCGCTCCGGCGGATTACGACGGCGACGGGCGCGCCGATTTCGCCGTTTTCCGTCCGTCAGAGGGAATCTGGTATCTGCATCGTTCGACGCAAGGCTTTGCCGCCGCGCAATTTGGAGCAGGCAGTGATTTGCCGACTCCCAACGCTTTTGTGCGCTAGGCTTGCACGCAAATAATTGAAAAGAGTTTTGAGTTATGACTTTAAGCCGAGAGGTGAAAAGCCAGTCAACAGGCGGCTGCAGGTCGGGTCTCGGAACTCTTTTCTCTGTTTCACGCCGGAAAATAAAACGGGTCAGTCACGCGCGTGACTGACCCAAGTTAGCTTGTTGGAGAATGTATCCTTTTAAGAAGGGATTATTACTTTCTTACTTTCGTCAGGACAAATAAATTGCCTTGATGAATACTTACACGCTGTTTGCCTGCGGTTGTTGCGAAAAGAATTGTTCAATCGCGCTTCTGGTTTCGACGCGCTTGCGCTGCTGAAACTCCGTCACCCAGCTCGAAACGTTTGAAACCATTTCCCGGGCTGCCGCTTTGGTTGATTTTTTTTCGATTTCCGCTGATTGCGGTGCTTCTGTAACTGCCGTTGTGGGCTGCGTTCCTTTTTTGATTACTTTTATTTTCCCTTTTGTCGTGGTCATGATTGCTGTTTCCTCTTTATCTTTATAAATCCTGAATTTATTAGTCCTTGAAAGATTGTCTCAATTCCCTCGCTCGCTTAGTTAGCATTTACCGTGCCACTGTTTAGACGATACCCGAAAGTTTTTTTGCATTCTGCAAAGCCTGAAAAAAAAATTTGCGCTTTGCTAAATTACAAGTAACGTTAAAAGCCTTCGGCAAGTTCCCTAAATTCCGCACCAAACACCGATTATTTCGGCGTTTGGCTATTGAACGCGGCGACCGAAAAAACTTGCGTGACGGCTGGCATAAGCCTTGCCGTTTTTTTTAGCCTGATGAATCCTTTCGAGATTTTTATACTTTATCTTTCCTGCGGCGCACCATTCGGTGTGTATTACTTTTTTCAGAACCGTAAGAAATCAGGCAATCCAGCCGTCGTTTTGAAGTCTTTTCTTACAGTCGTTGTTTGGATTCCTTACGCTCTGCAGGTTTTGAACGCAAACGTTGCAAAAAAACCGGCTGCTTCAAAATTCGACGCCTTTGATAATTCGGATGCAGACGGCGCGGCGCTCAGGAAAAAGCTCGACGAAATCGAAAAACGAATGCTGCAAATCCTTTCCGCCGGCAAAGACGCGGTTTCGGTTTTCGAGCTTCGCGAAGTGATTCAGCGTTATGCGGGTTTGACTCTAGCCGCCGGGCAGCGCGATGAAATCGGCGAAAACGAAAGGGAAGTTTTCAGAATCGTCGATCATCAAAATGCGGAACTCGGCGCAAAATGTTTGCACCGGCGCAACCGTTTGCGGCTCGGATTTCATCAAAGGCTTGCGAGCCGCGATTTTTTGCGGATGCTGGCAAAGTTTTCTTTTTTTGAAGCGGAAAAACTTCGCGCGCTGGCGCTTGAGTTTGCTACACTTTTAGATGACGGCGAAACTCGCCGCGCAATCGAAAATCTATTTGCCGCAACTATCGACGAAAAAGAAAGCCTGCAAATAAATCACGGTTCAGTCGTCAACAATCAAGGGGAGAAAGAAGAAGTAGTATGGAACGCCAAAGAACGCAAACAGCCGCTCGCCGCAGCTACGACTGGCGGCAGCCCGATTTCTGTTCCTTAAATCTGCAAACGCATCCGCCGCAGAATGAGCCGGCAATCAAGGACGGCGACGACGAAATCCGCTTTGTCGAGCGCAGATTAAACACGCTGCTGGCGGCAAACGCCGAAATCGAGCGCGAAAAAGCGATGTTTCGCACCGACCGCGAGCTGCTGGAAGCCGAGCTGATGAAAAGCCCGCTCGCCACCGAAAAGGCACTGGCGTATTTCGGCGCGATGCTCGGACTTTTTCCGCCCTTTGCGCTGTTCAGCCGTTTTGTGTTCGAGAATTTTAAACATTCTTCCAGCTCCGATGATTTCTGGCTCGTTCCGCTTTTGCTTTTCGTCAATTTCGTCTGTATGGTCGTCGGTTATTTTTCCGGCAAACTGGTCGGCAGAATTGTCGCCGAGCTGGAAAAATCTTCCTGGACGGCGATGCTCCTGCTGATGCCTTTTGTCGGAGTTTTGTGGGGCGTCCTGACGGGCGCGGCGGGCGGCGTATTTATATTCGTTATCGGCGCGTTTTTCGGCGCGGCGCTGGCGTCGCTGGTCGGCGCGGCGGCGCTGCCCGCGTTTGCGGTTTTTCATCGCTGGCTGAAAAAAGGCGATTCGATTGAAGAAAAACATTTTTTCCCGATTGCGCTCGGCATTAGCTGCATTATCACGGCGCTGATTCTCGGCTTGAAATTTCCTTAGGAAAATTTTAACTTGTCTGTAACAAAAATTTAACGTTTTCGTAACGCAGACAATTCCTGATGAAATTTCAAATTCTGTTTTTCCTGTTGATTTTCGCCGCGATTTCCGTTTCCTCACAAACAACGCCGCCGGAGTCCGATTTTCAATTCTGGAACGAAACGCAGCTTGCCGTTCCGCTCGTCAAATCCAAAGACAAAAACGGAAAAGATTTTGAAAGAGTCACGCTTTTCTTGAGCGGAACTCTGCGTTTCGGCACAAATCACACGCGCCCGGTCGATGAAAGAATCGGCTTCGGACTTGATTTTAAAATCAACAAATATTTAACTTTAACGCCGAGCTACCTGTATCGCTCCGCGCAGCCCTTTCAGAACAGGAGGGAATTTGAGAACCGGCTCAGATTTGCCGCGAGTCTGGAAAACAAGTGGACGAAATTTTCCGTCAGAAACCGGAATCAAATCGAATACCGAATCCGGCATTCGCGCGCCGATTCGGTTCGCTACCGCAACAAGCTGCAATTTAATTTTCCGGTTCGCGGCAAAGATAAAAAAGAAATTTTCGCGCCTTTTGTCGCCGACGAGGTGTTTTACGATTTTCACGACGAAGCCTGGACGCGCAACGAGCTGACGCTCGGCTTTAACCGGAAGCTCACGCCGACGCTTTCCGCCGATTTCTTCTATGTGTATCAGAGAAGTCGCGGCAGCGTTCTGAAAAATGTAAACGTCATCGGCGTTAACCTGAAATTCAAATTCGACCGGGGCAGCAAAAAATCCGGCTCCGAGCCGCAAACGCCGGACAGGCGATAGAACAAGCCGCCGTTAACCGCTTGCCTCTCTGCGGCTTTCGGTTAAAATCTAGCTGATGCTGACGCTGCTTCATCTTTTCGCGCTTTTTTTGCTGGTTTTGCTCGGCTTTTACGTTTTCGTCGCCAATCCGCGCAACCGAGCGCACCAGACGTTTGCCGCTTTTATCGCTTTTCTCGCGCTCTGGACGACGAAAGATTTAATTTTCTGGGATTTTCCCAACGAAAACACTTCCGCCGGCTGGTGGGCGGCTTCGAGCTTTATTATTTCTTTGCTGATGCAGTGCTCGCTGGTCGTCTTCGCCTGGGTTTTTCCCGAAAACGCGCGCACGCCGCGAAAAAAAGCCGCTGTGCTTTTCGCGCCCGGACTGGTTTTAATTCCGGCGGCTGCTTTCGGGCTTTTGTGGCACAGGGTCGGCTTCGTCGAGGGCAGATTCGAGATTGAGCTGGCTCCGCTGGCTTACGTTTTCGTGATTTACGTCTACGCGGTTTTCGCTTACGGCGCGTGGCTTCTGCTGCGCAAATACCGGAAATATCGCGGCACGCAGAAAGGTCAGCAGGTCGGCGCGATTCTCTGGGCGCTGGGCGTGACGGGCGTTCTAAAAACCCTGGCGAATATCTTTCTGCCGTATTTCGGCACTTACGAATTTCTGCCGATTTCGTCTCTGTTCGTGCTGCCGGGCGTTTTGATTTACGCTTACGCGATTTCCAATTTCAAGCTTTTTTCGCTGCAAACGGCGCTCGACCAGTTTCGGCTTTTCCCGATTACGTACAAAATCGCGCTGAGCATCGCCAGCGTCGCGATAATCAGTTTTATAGCCTTTCAAATCCCGATTGTCTTCTGGGCGTTTCAGGACGGGATGAGCTTTGAAGCGTGGCGAAAATACCTGGTTTTAAGCGTTATTTCCGCGCTCGTGCCGAATCTTCTGCTGGTTCTTTTGATTGTTCGCACGATTTCGCGCCCGCTCCAGCGCATCACGGTCGCGGCGGTGCGCGTGACCAACGGCGAATACGGGACGGAAATAGATATGCGCCGCAGCAACGACGAAATCGGCTTGCTGGCGGAATCCTTTAACGAGATGAGCCGCAAGATGGCGCACGACATAGAGCAATTGCAAAAACTCAACGAACAGCTCATTCGCACCGAAAAGCTCGCGGCGATGGGCACGCTCGCCGCCGGCGTGGCGCACGAGGTCAATAATCCGCTCGCCTCGATTTCATCGCTCATTCAAATGCTGCAAAGACGTGATAATCTCGACGCCGAAACAAAGGAAAAATTAAAGCTTATCTCGACGCAAATCACGCGCATCACGCAGGTCACGCGCGATATGATGGATTTCGCCCGCGCCCGACCGGCGGCTAAAAGCTCAATCGACGTCAACGCGATTCTGCGAACCAGCCTGCGCCTGGCGAGTTTTGACAAAGCGTTTCAGCATCTCGAATTGAAAACCGATTTAAACGAAAATCTGCCGAAAGTTTTCGCCGACGGCGACCAGCTCGAACAGGTTTTTCTGAATCTCCTGCTGAACGCGCGCGACGCGATGCCGAAGGGCGGCGAGCTTTCGATAAAAACCTTTCGCGGCGACGGCTCAATCGCCGTGCGCATCAGCGACAGCGGCGTCGGCATCGAAGAAAAAAATCTGAAAAAGATTTTCGACCCGTTTTTCTCGACCAAGCCGACCGGCGCGGGCACAGGTCTCGGCTTAGCCGTCTGTTACGGCATCGTCACGGCGCACAACGGAAAAATCGAAGTCGAATCAAACGGCGGCGGAACCTCATTTCTGGTAACTCTGCCCGCCGGCGAATCAATTACGAATTAAAAATTACGAATTACGAATTGGAAGAGATGCGCTTTGAGCTTTGATTTTTTCGCTTTTGGTTTATCGCTGCACTGCAAAGTTCAAAGGTCGAAAATCAACCGGTTTTAATTCGTAATTCGTAATTCGTAATTCGTAATTGATTTCCCGCTTGACACGCGCCCGGTTTCGTTGCAATTTAGCTTTACATATCCTGATTCTTCTTAAAGCTTGGGGAAATATTTAATGAAAAAAATATTAGTTTGTTTCGCGGCAGGCATTTTTCTGTTTGCCGCTTCCGCGTTCGGACAGCAGGAAAGACCGACGGCTTTTATCAACGCGCGAATAATCCCGATTGTCGGGCAGCCGATTGAGCAGGGCATTCTGCTGGTTCAAAACGGGCGCATCACGGCTGTCGGCGACGCGCGCGCCGTTCGTCTGGCGTCGAATGTCCAGATTATCGACTTGCAGGGCAAAGTCATTATGCCCGGCTTGGTCGACACGCACAGTCACATCGGCGAAGGCTCGGGCGCGGACGGCTCGGGTCCCATTCAGCCCGACGTGCGCCTGCTCGATTCGCTCAACGCTCGGGCTTCGAGCCTGCAGCGCGCGCAGGCGGGCGGCGTCACGACCGTCAACGTGATGCCCGGTTCCGGACATCTGAACAGCGGTCAGACGCTCTATCTGAAGCTGCGCGACGGCAGCATTATCGACGATTTGCTGATTATGACCGAAGACGGTCGGGTCGCGGGCGGGATGAAATTCGCCAACGGCACGAACCCGCTGCGCTCGACGCCGGGAAATTTTCCCGGCACGCGCTCGAAATCCGCCGCCATGATGCGCGAGCAATTGGTCAAAGCGCAGGAATATCGAGAGAAAATCCGCCGCGCCGGCAGCGATAAATCGAAAATGCCGAACCGCGATTTGGTGATGGAAGCTTTCGCGGAAGTTCTCGACGGCAAGCGCGTCGTGCATTTTCACACGCACCGGCACGACGACATTCTGACGGCGATTCGTCTCTCGAAAGAATTCGGTTTTCGCGTCGTGCTCCAGCACGTTTCAGAGGCTTGGAAAGTGGCTGACGAAATCGCTAAAGCGAAAGTTCCGGCGTCGATAATTATGATTGAAGCGCCGGGCGGAAAGCTGGAAACGATGGAAGTTTCGATGACCAACGGCGCGGCGCTGGAAAAGGCTG
>DATHBC010000709.1:0-3976 GCA_035296345.1 Pyrinomonadaceae bacterium
AGAGAAAAAAACCGAGCAGAAAAAATATAAAGAAATAAAGGATTGAAAGCGGCGTGACGTCGGGCAGCGAAAGCGGAATGCCCGCCGCGCTCAGCGACGCCGCGCTGAAAGCCATCAGCAGCAGAGCCGACGAAAGCCAGATTGCCAGCTGCGTCAAACCCGCCAGCCCGACGCCGACCAGTTTTCCCATCATCAGCACGAACGGGCGCGCCGACGAGAAAAGAATTTCGGCAATGCGCGTTTCTTTTTCTTCGATGACCGCGCTCATAATCGCCTGCCCGTAAATCGCCAGCGTGATGTAAATCAGCAAACCGATAATAAACGCCGCACCGAAGCTGCCCGCGTCGTCTTTTTCCTCGCCCTTTTCACTGAGTTTTCTGATATTCAGGTTAACTTTTTCGCTGAGCTGTCTCAGTTGCTGTTCGCTGATGTTCGCGCGGGCGAGACGCTCCGAGCGGACGGCTTCATTGAGCGCGTTTTCGAGCGTCGTATTGGTCACAAAATCTCCGGCGTTGCGCGAGTAATATTCAAACCTCGCGTCAGGCGCGTCAAAATTTTCGGGAATAATCAGATACGCGTCGAGCCGTTTCTGCTGAATCAAGCTGTTCATCTCGCGGCGGATTTCCTCGACCGCCTTTTCGCCGCCATCATAATCGACAAAATCGAAGCTTTCGCCGAGCTGCTGCGCTCCGAGCTGCATTCGCTCTTCCTGCGAAGCGTCGATTTCCCTCAAAGATTCTCTGGCGGCTTCGCGCGCTTTCGTCTTAATTTTTTCCGGCGAAAGATTTTCCCTGAGTCGCGGCGCGATTTTTCCGCTCCGGTCAACGACCGTGATGCGCTGCGCTTCGCCTTCGATTGAAAAAATCATCATCGGCACGACGGCAAAAACGCCAGCCAGCAGCGGCATCGCCAGCGTCGCCAGAACGAACGCCCACGTCCAGACCTGTTTAAAATATTCGCGCCTGACGACCGCCAGAAATTTACGCATAAATTAACTGAGAGCTGAGAAGTGAGAACTGAGAACGCATCTTATTACTCGGTTGTCACTTCTCTTTTCAACCTTTCTTTGCTTGTTTTGATTGAAGAAACTAATAGTTTTTGCAGTTCATCACAATCAATCAATAATGATTGCGCAAACTTTTTTTCTAAAATTCCACTATCACGCAAAAGTCTCAACCAATAGTTAGTTTCAAATGCTTCTTTATTTGCTGTCGACAATTTGTGTATGAAATCGGCTTTCGATTCAGCTTGAAATGATTCTTCAACATTTGCTCCGATAGATGTGCCGGAGCGTAGAATTTGTTTTGAAAGAACAAATTCTTTTTTCTCATCAGCCAGATAGCGAAAAAGCTTAACTACTCGTAAAGCAAAATTATAAGATTTCGATTTGAGAATATTGTCGCTCATTTCAGTTCTCACTTCTCAATTCTCCGTTCTCAATTCTCACCTCTCACTTTTTCGATAAAAATATCGTTTAAGCTCGGCTCGTTCAATTCAAACTTTGTTATCCGCGCGCCCGCCGCGATTAATTTTCCGAGCAGGACTTGCGCGTCGGCGTTCTCAGCCAGCATTAATTCTTTTCCGTCGGCGTGCTCGGCGATGCTCGAAACCAGGGTTTTATCCTGCAAAACGCCGTCGCCGCCCGCCGCCCTGAGCGCAATCATATTTTTTCCGAAGCTTTCCTTTATCCGGCGCAGGCTTCCGCCGACGACTTTGCGCGATTTGTTTATCAGGATGATGTCGTCGCACAGCCGCTCGGCGGTTTCCATCAGGTGCGTCGAAAAAATTATCGTTTTGCCGGCGGCTTTCAGCTCGGCGATGACTTCCAGAAGCGTTTCGACGTTTATCGGGTCGAGCCCGGAAAAAGGCTCGTCCAGAATCAGCAAATCCGGATTGTGCAGAACGGTGGAGATAAACTGAATTTTCTGCTGCATTCCTTTCGACAAATCGTTCGCCTTTTTCTTTTTCCAATCCTGCAGTTTCATCCGCTCGAGCCAGAAGTCGATGCGCTCGTCGGCTTGTTTCTGCGGCACGTTTTTCAGCGCGGCGAAATATCGAAGCTGCTCGTGGATTTTCATCTTTTTGTAAAGCCCGCGTTCTTCCGGCAGGTAGCCGATTCTGTCCTGCACGACGGGCGAAATCTTCTGACCGAAAAGCTCGATGCTGCCTTCGTCCGGCGCGATGATGCCGACAATCATCCGAATCGTCGTCGTCTTGCCCGCGCCGTTCGGACCTAGAAAACCGAAAACGCGACCCGCGCTGACGTCGAAGCTGATGGAATCGACCGCCGTAAATTCGCCGAAACGTTTTGTGACGTTTTCTACTTTCAATGTCACGTTTTGCTCGCTCATAAAAGATGCAGCAGACAGATTAGCACAGATTAAAAAATATTGACTGTCAAACCGTTTAACCCGCTCGCCAAACAAAATTTTATCTGAAATATGATTCAAACGCTTGAAATACGTTCCGAATGCTGGAAATATCAATCAAACGTCTGAAATATCAATCAGACGTTTGAAATATCAATCAAATGCTCTGAATATCAATCAAATGCTCTGAATATGAAACTTTCGCTTTGAATATTGATTTTTTGTTTTGCAAATAACGCCGCGCCGTTTGTCAGCGGTCGGTTGTCGGTGATAAAAGATTTGTTGACTTTAAATAATTTAACCCTGAATTATGGAAATTTTTGTTTATCGCGACGGCTGCGACGGCGTCGAAGAAGGTCTTTCCCCGCAGCAATTGCCGGAGCTTTTGTCCAATCCGAAAAATGTGGTCTGGGTCGATGTCGAAGAACCGACCGCGGCGGACGAAAAAATTCTGGAGAGCATTTTCCGGTTTCATCACCTGACGCTCGAAGACGCGCGCGAAACGCGCAATCATCCGAAGGTCGAAGTTTTTCCCGAATATCTTTTCTTTATCGTTCACGGCGTGAAAAACGAAACTAATTCCTACAATTTCGTGACCAAAGAGCTGGACGGTTATCTGGGCAGAAATTACGTCGTCACTTATCACCACGAGAAATTTCGCGCCATCGACGCCGTCAAGCGTCAGATTCGCTCGACAACCTATATCTGCTCGCGCGGAGCCGATTATCTTCTGCACCAGATTCTCGACCAGATTGTCGATTTGTATATTCCGATTGTCGACGATTTCGACAATTCGATAAACGACATCGAAGACCGCATTTTCCGGATGAAAAAAGCCGACAACTCGATTCTGGAAGAGATTATGGATTTAAAGCGCAGCGTCAACCGCCTGATAAGAATCAGCTCCAAACAATTAAACGTCATTTACCGGCTGGCGCACGGCGAGTTTCCGCTTATCAACCGCGAAATTCTGCCGTTTTACCGCGACGTTTACGACCACCTCGCCAGGGTTTCCGATTTGGCGGAAAATTATCGCGATTTGGTCGGCGGCTTGCTCGACATTCATTTCAGCATCATCGCCAACCGCACCAACGACGTGATGAAAGTGATGACGATTTTTTCGGCGATTATGCTGCCGCTTTCCTTAATCGCCGGAATTTACGGGATGAATTTTGAAAACATGCCCGAGCTGAAAACCAAATACGGCTATTTTATAGCTCTCGGTTCGATGGCGCTGGTCGCGGGCGGACTTTTAATCTACTTCTGGCGCAAAGGCTGGCTTTTCGAAGGCGGCGACAATTTAGCGGACAAAGACGATGGGAAAAGTGAGAACTGAGAACTGAGAACTGAGAACTGAAAGGTGAGAACTAAGAACTGAGAATTAAAAGCTGATAGCTGACGGCTGACGGCTATTTTCAACTATCAGTGGCTTTGTTACGAAATCCGAGCCTGTTGCGCCCAGGTCTGAGCCTCTTGTTAAGAGATTCGAGGGCTTCGTTGAGAGATTCGAGGGCATTGTTCCGAGATTCGAGAAGCTTGTTCTGAGATTCAAGGGCTTGTCTCCGAGATTTGAGGTCTTGTCTCTAAGATTTAAGGTCTTGTCTCTG
>DATHBC010000710.1:0-1921 GCA_035296345.1 Pyrinomonadaceae bacterium
CGGCGTTTCGCTGTTCGCGGCGCAATTTGCACGCGCGCTCGGCGCTTTGCCGATTGTGACTTCGAGCAGCGACGAGAAACTGGAAAGAGCGAAAGAATTGGGCGCCTGGGCGACCGTCAATTACAGAACTTCTCCCGATTGGGACACGGAAGCTCTGAATTTGACCGGCGGAAAAGGAGTCGACCACGTGATTGAAGTCGTCGGCGGCGAAAATCTGAACCGTTCTTTAAATGCGGTGAAAGTCAGCGGCTCAATTAGCTTTATCGGTTTGATTGCGGGTTTGCGCGGAGAAATCGACACTTTTCAGTTCGTCAACAAAAACGTCAATCTTTACGGCATCGAAACCGGCTCGCGAGAGATGTTTGAAGAAATGAATCGCTTTATCGAAACAAACCGGATAAAGCCCGTAATTGATAAAACTTTTGCTTTTGAAGAAGTTCGAGACGCGCTGAAATATCTGGAGAGCGGCTCGCATTTCGGCAAGATTGTGGTGAAGATAAATTAGTTCAAAGTTCAAGGTTCAAGGTTAAGAGACTGTCAAACAACCGACTTTGAACTTTGAGCCTGGAACTTTGAACCAAATAAAAAATGCTCTTTATGGTCGTCGAACGATTTAAGGATAATGACGCCGCGCCGGTCTATCGCCGGTTTCGCGAGAAAGGCAGGCTCGCGCCCGCCGGGCTGAATTATCTTTCAAGCTGGGTGGACGAAAATTTCGAGCGGTGTTTTCAACTGATGGAAACCGACGACCGGAATTTATTGGAAGAATGGATGGCAAACTGGAGCGATATTGTCGAATTCGAGGTTTTTCCGGTGATGACGTCGGAAGAAGCCGTAAGAAAAATAACGCCCGAACTTTAAACAGATTATGATTCAACCGGAAATACAGGCTTACGCGGAAAATCACACTTCGGACGAAAGCGCGCTGCTCGGCGAGCTGCGCGAAAAAACTTTCGGCGAGCGCGACGATAAATCCATGCTTTCGGGCTTCTATCAGGGTCGCCTGCTGGCGATGTTCAGCAAAATGCTCGAGCCGCGCCGCATTCTGGAAATCGGGACTTATATGGGCTATTCGGCGCTGTGTCTGGCGGAAGGCTTGAGCGGCGAGGACGGAAAAATCATCACGCTCGACATCAGCGAGGAAACCGACCGGATTGCGAAAAGCTTCTGGGCGCGTTCGGAATACAACGACAAAATCGAATCTCGTCTGGGAAACGCCGTGGAAATTATTCCGACCTTGAACGAGACTTTCGATTTAATTTTTATCGACGCCGATAAACCTAATTATTCAAACTATTTCGATTTGGTTTTTCCGAAGCTGCGCGCGGGCGGAATCATCCTGGCGGACAATGTTTTGTGGAGCGGAAAAGTTCTGGACGCGGAGGCGAACAACGACGAAAACACCGTCGCGCTGCGCCGGTTTAGCCGCAAAATTCAGGCTGACGAAAGAGTCAGCAATATTTTATTCGCCGTCCGCGACGGTTTGATGGTTATCAGAAAAGAAAGAGAATAAGGCTGAAGTAAAAAGGCAAAAGGCAAAGGTAAGAGCCTGAAAAATTCCGGTTGGAGGAAGTTATGGCGGAGATTAAAACGAAACAGACGGAAGCGAGCGTCGAGGATTTTTTTAGCGGAATTGCCGACGAAAATGTGCGGCGCGATACGCGGAAAATTGCCGAATTAATGCAGCAGGCGACCGGCGAAGAGCCGAAAATGTGGGGCGAGAGCATCGTCGGTTTCGGCTATCGGCGCATAAAATCCGAAAGGTCGGGACGCGAAGTGGATTGGTTCAGAATCGGACTCGCGCCGCGCAAGGCAAACCTCACGCTTTATCTGTCTATCGGCGAAGCCTGGGACGAGGATTTATTGTCGCGGCTCGGCAAGCACAAAACCGGAATGGGCTGTTTATACGTCAAGCGCCTGA
>DATHBC010000711.1:0-6690 GCA_035296345.1 Pyrinomonadaceae bacterium
CCCGCCCAAATTACGCCACGCTCCACGGGCGATTCGGCGACCGTGAAGATCGTGCAGTAGTATTCGACGCTCGTGTTGTCGCGCGTGATTTCGCCGCCGGTCGGACCTTGTTTCGATTTGTCGTTGCGCGTCAAATCCGGCGAAATCGCCTGCCAGCTCTGCCCTTCGTCGAGAGAGCGAAACAGAATGTTGCCCGCCGCGTAGAGCGCGTATTTTCCGTCCGGGTTTTTGTGCGGCGAAAACAGAATCGGATAATTCCACTGAAAGCGGTATTTCATAGATTCCGCGCCCGCGCCCATCGGATTGTCGGGATAAACGTTAACGGTTCGGAGCTGCTTCGTGCGGTGGTCGTAGCGCGTCAGGTAGCCGCCGTAACTGCCGGCGAAAACGATGTCGGAATTTTCCGGATGCGGCGCAATCCAGCCCGATTCGCCGCCGCCGACGTCATACCAGTGCTGCTCGGTGATGGCGAAATCAGCCGTGCGCGAGGGAATTTTGACGGTCGAGTTATCCTGCTGCGCGCCGTAGATGTTATAAGGGAAATCGTTGTCGAGCGCGACGCGGTAAAACTGCGCCGTCGCCTGGTCCTGTTCCGTCCAGTTCGCGCCGCCGTCGAGCGAGACGTTCGCGCCGCCGTCGTTGCCGTTAATCATCCGCCGCGCGTTGTCCGGCGCAATCCAGAGGTCGTGATTATCCGAGTGCGGGACGTTAATATTGGTAAACGTGCGCCCGCCGTCCGCCGATTTGTGAAAGCCGACGTTTAAAACGTAAACCGTGTCGGCGTTCTGCGTGTCGGCGTTGAGGCGAAAGTAATACCACGGGCGCTGCATAATCTGCGGGTTGTTGCTGACGCGCTGCCAGTTTTCGCCGCCGTCGTCCGAGCGGAAAAGCCCGCCTTCTTTCGCTTCGACCATCGCCCAGACGCGATTCGTGTTGACGGGCGAAACCGTCAAGCCGATTTTGCCCAGCACACCGGCGGGCAAGCCCTTATTGCGCGAAATTTCCGTCCACGTGTCGCCGCCGTCAAGCGATTTATACATGGAGCTGCCCGCGCCGCCGCTTTCAAATCCCCAGGGCGTTCTTCTGACCTGCCAGAGCGCGGCGTACAGCACGTTCGGGTTCGACGGGTCGAAGACCAAATCAATCGCGCCAGTTTTATCGTCGCGGAAAAGAATTTTCTGCCACGTTTTGCCGCCGTCGCGCGTGCGAAAAACGCCGCGTTCCGCGTTCGGCGACCAGAGATGCCCGATGGCGGCGACATAGGCGATGTCCGGATTTTTCGGATGAATCCGCACGCGCGAGATTTGCCGCGTGTCGCCGAGCCCGACGAATTTCCACGTTTTTCCGGCGTCCGTCGATTTATATACGCCGTCGCCGTGCGAGACGTTGCCGCGCACGGTTTCCTCGCCCATGCCGACGTAAACGACGTTCGGGTCGGAATCGGCGACGGCAATCGCGCCGACCGAGCCGGTTTTGAAATAATTGTCGGAAACCGGCTCCCAGTTGACGCCGCCGTCAATCGTCTTCCAGACGCCGCCGCCCGTCGCGCCGAAATAATAAACGTTCGGCTGGCTGGGAACGCCCGCGACGGCGGCGACGCGCCCGCCGCGATGCGGACCGATTGAGCGGTATTGAAACAATTTGAGCGGGTCGGAGCTTTTCGGCGTCGGGCTCGCCTGCGGCGAAGGCGAAAGCTGCGGGCTCGGAGCGAAACGCGGCGTGCCGGTCGGCGCGGGCGTCTGCCCGGCGGCGGTCGTCGAAATAATAGAAATAAACAACAGCGAAACCGGCAGAAAAATGCGCGCCGTCTTTTTTATTTCGGCGACAAATGCGGAAGAAAATGTTGATTTGAGCATTAAACTGTTTTTTCCTTGTAACCTGAATTTAGAAACTGCTTCGAAACCCGGCGATTTAGAAAGAAATCCTACCGCAGAGACAAGCATCTGCGCCTGCCGGCGGAAACCGCGGCGAGCCGGAATCTCAGCCGAGTTATTTCGGTCTGACTTTCATATGTCTACGCCGTGAAATTTATAATCGACGCTTCGGAATTCAAAATCAAGCAAGCGCACGTAAAAAGTGACCGTAAAATCTTACGGTCACCCAAATTCAGCGAATTTTGCGTTTCCAGCCGCGATTTGTTTATTACGGCTTGGCGTAATTCGGAAACGCGCCTTTTGCCGGTCGGCGCTGCGGATTTCTTTTGACTTCCGCCAGCGTTACCTCGACGGCTTTTTCAAGCTGGCTGTCGCGTCCGGCGCGCCACATTTTCGGGTCGAGGTCGACCTCGATGTCGGGCGCGACGCCTTTGTTCTCGACGTCCAGCTCGCCCTGCGGGTTGCGGAAAGCGACGCGCGGCGCGGTGACGCTGCCGCCGTCCACCAGAGTCGGATAAGTGTAAATTCCGACCAGCCCGCCCCAGGTGCGTTTGCCGACCAGCGGTCCGAGCTTGTTTTGCCGGAACAGGAAAGGCAGAAGGTCGCCGCCGGAACTGGAATATTCGTTGATAATCATCGTTTTCGGACCGTAGATGGCGGCGGTCGGCGTGGCGAAATCTTCGCCTTCGCGCGTCGACCAGTAATTCATCAGCGGGCGGCTCATGTAGCCGATCATATAATCAGCCGCCGAGCCGCCGCCGTTAAAGCGTTCGTCAATCACCGCGCCCTCGCGGTCAATCTGCGCGAAATAGTAGCGATTGAAGTTCGTATAGCCCGCGCCGCCCGTGTTAGGCAGGTAAACGTAGGCGAGCTTGCCGCCGCTCAGCTCGTAAACCTTGCGGCGATTGCCTTCAATCCAAGCCAGGTTTCGCAAGCCGCCTTCGCTTGCCACCGGAACGACCGTCACCTGCCGCGCGTCTCGCCCGTCGGGGTTGGCGCTGACTTTAATGATGATTTGTTTTCCGGCGGTTTGCTGGAAGAACGAGTAAATATTGTCTGTCGCGCGGACTTCGCGCCCGTTGACGGCGATTAAATATTCGCCTTCGCGGACGTTGACGCCCGGCGCGGTCAGCGGCGCGCTTAAGCCCGGATTCCAGTTTTCCCCGTCGTAAATTTTGGCGAAGCGGTAGCGACCGTTTTCAATCGTGTAATCCGCGCCCAAAAGCCCGCCCGTGTAGCGCGCCGGCTGCGGGATGTCGCCGCCGCCCGAATTGTGGTGACCGACCGTCAGGTTGCCGAGCATTTCCTGAAACAGGTAATTCAAATCGCTGCGCGTGGCGATGCTTTCCAGAAACGGTCGGTAACGTTCTTCCATCAGCCTGATGTTCACGCCGTGAAACGTCGGGTCGTAGAAAAAGTCTCGCTGAATGCGCCACGCTTCGCGATACATCTGCTGCCATTCGGCGCGCGGGTCGATGTAAACTTCCATCTCGCCGACGTTTAAAACGCCTTCGCCCGGTTTTAAAGGCTGCACGGTCGAAGCGATAGTAAAACGCCCGCCCGCCTGCCCGAACAGCATTTTTTCGCCGTTTGCCGAAACGTCGAACGCCGTCACGCCGTCGAGAATTTTTTCGGCTCGGCGCTTGTCCATATCGAAGCGATGAATCGTCAAGCCCTGCTGCGGAGTCAAGCCCGTTCCGGTCGCCGGAATGGCTTCGGCGAGAAAGAACGTTCCGGCTCTGCCCGTCGAGATGCCCTGGTAATTGCGCGCCGCAACCGGCAGCGCGACGATGCGCTGATTGATTTTGTCCAAATCAATCGTCACCGTCACGGGTTCCGGTTTCGCGCCCGGTCTGGCGGGCGGCGTCGCCGGCTGCTCCAGTTTTTCCTCGTCGCTTTCCGGCGCGAGCGGCGACGGGTCGGTCGCTTTCAGAACGACGGCGTAAACGCTGCGCGTCGTTTGAAACGGGAAGCTCGACATATCGAGCCAGCCGGTCGTCGGACCGTTGTCGGTGCTGGCGGTGAAATAGAGATATTTGCCGTTTTTATCGAAAACGGCGTAGCGCGCGTCCGACAAACCGTCCGTCACCTGCGTCGCTTTGCCGGTTTCGAGCGAAAAGACGTGAACCGCGCCGAGACGGTTTTTCAACTGCTTGGTGTAAGTAATCCACTTGCTGTCCGGCGACCAGGACGGGAAGAGAGTGGGAAACGGATTTTCATAAGTGTTCGTGTCGACCTTATGAAGCGTTCCCTTTTCAATATCCAGATAAAGGACGTTCAAACGCTTGTCGGTAAACAAAACTTTCTTGCTGTCGGGCGAAAACTGCGGCGAATAAAAATAAGAAGACGGATTGCCGAGACTGATTTTTTTCACCTCGCCGATTCCGCTCTGCTCGCGCAGGTGCAGAGCGTATTCGCCGGATTCGTCCGAGAAATAAGCAATCCATCTGCCGTCGGGCGACCAAGCCGGGTCGCGCTCGGCGACGCCGGGCGTATTGGTCAGATTGCGCGCGTTTCCCTTTTCGACCGGCACGCTCAAAATCTCGCCGCGAGCCTCGAAAATCGCGCGCATTCCGGTCGGCGAAATGGCGACGTTCTGGACGCGCTGCGCGACTTTTTCGTAACGCGGGCGAACCTGCGACAAATCGCCGCTTAAATTGATGTTGACTTTGCCGGTTTTGCCCGACGACGGGTCGTAAACGTTTATCGAGCCGAACTGCTCGTAAACGACGCCTTCCGGCGACGCCGTAAACGCCTTCAAATCGAAGCCCGAATTATTGACCGCCTGCGTCACTTTCCGCGTCCGCGTGTCGTAAGCGTAAAGCGAGACGCTGCGCCCGCTGCGGTCGGAGAGAAAATAAATCCGCTCGCCGACCCATTGCGGCGCAAAATCGTTGGAATTCTGGCGCGGAATTTCTTCGACGCTCGAATCCGCCAGGTTTCCAATCCAGATTTTCGTCGTGCGCCCGCCGCGATACATTTTCCACTGCTGGAAAGCCGCGCCGAGCGGCATGTAAGCGAGCCGCGCGCCGTCGGGCGAAAATGAAGCGACGCCGCCCGCCATCGGAAACGGCAGCTCGGTCGGCAAGCCCTCGCCCGTCACGGGCATCGTGTACATTTTCGCCGCAGGCAATCCCGCCGCGCGTCCCGACAGAAAAACGACGCGGCTGCCGTCCGGCGTCCAGCCGATAATCTGGTCTGCGCCCGGATGATAAGTGATGCGTCTCGGCTCGCCGCCCGACGCGGGAATGACGAAAGCGTCGACGTTTCCGTCGTATTCGCCGGTAAAAGCAATCCAGTTTCCGTCGGGCGAAAATATCGGGCTCGATTCATTGCCGATGCCGCTCGTCAAACGCTCGGCGTTGCCGCCCGCGCGCGCCACTTTCCATAAATCGCCGCCGTAGACGAAAACAATATCGGTTTTATTCATCGTCGGCTGGCGAAACAGCGTCGGTTTCTCGCCCTGCTGCGCCGAAACCGCGACGAAAGCGACGAGTGAAATCAAAATAATTAAGACGAATTTTTTCATTATTTCTCCTGTCATCGGATTTGGGATTGCGGATTTGGGATTTGGGATTGGTTTATTGTTTCATAACTCAATCAATTTCAATTACCGAAATACGACAAATCGAAAATTGTTTTAAATCCCAAATCCGCAATCCCAAATCCCAAATCATTATGGTCTTCCCAAGCCGGAATCCTTATGCAGATTCGGATACGGCGGGCGTTTGTATTCCTTCGGCGGATTCTTTTCGAGTTCCGCCATCAGGTATTCGACCGCTTTTTCAAGCTGCGGGTCGCGTCCGGCGCGCCACATCGCCGGGTCGTATTCGACCTCGATGTCGGGCGCGACGCCGACGTTTTCGACTTCCCATTCGCCGCTGAGCCCGTAAACCGCGCCGTTCGGCGCGCGGATGCTGCCGCCGTCCATCAGGGTCGGGATTCCCGAAGCGCGAACCAAGCCGCCCCAGGTGCGTTTGCCGATCAGCGGACCGACTTTCAATTTTTTGAAAAACCAGGGCATCGCGTCGCCGCCCGAACCGGCAAGCTCGTTAATCAGCATCGCTTTCGGTCCGTAAATCGCGCCCGCCGGAACGTTCCAGTCCGTGCCGTCGCGGAAGGCGATTTTCGCGAGCTGCTGGCGATTCAGATATTCGACGACGTAATCAGCCAGCAAGCCGCCGCCGTTAAAACGCTCGTCGATGACCGCGCCCGCCTTGTTGGTCTGCGCAAAGAAATAGCGGTTAAAGCTCGTATAACCGGGACCGCCCGTGTTCGGGATGTAAACGTAGGCGAGCTTGCCGCCGCTCAATCTGTCGACGGTGCGGCGATTGTCTTCAATCCAGGCGAGGTTTCGCAAGCCGCCTTCGTTTGCCGTCGGCACGACCGTCACCTCGCGCGCGCCTTTTCCGTCCGGGCTTGCGCCGACCTTAATGACGATCTGTTTGTTCGCCGTGCTTTCAAAAAACTGATAGACGTTGTCGGTCGCTTTCACTTCCCTGCCGTTGACGGCTAATAAATATTCGCCGGCTTTGACGTTCACGCCCGGCGCGGTCAAAGGCGCGCGAAGCTGCGGATTCCAGTTTTCGCCGTTGTAAACGCGGGCGAAGCGATAACGCCCGTTTTCGATTCGATAATCCGCGCCCAAAAGCCCGCCGGGCACGAAAGCCGGTCGCGGCTGGTCGCCGCCGCCGATAAACATATGCCCGACGCCAATCTGGTTCAGCATCTCGCGGAACAGGTAATTCAAATCGTCGCGGTGCACGACCGCTTCGACGTAAGGCGCGTATAATCTTTTCGCTTTTTCGATGTCCAG
>DATHBC010000712.1:0-3243 GCA_035296345.1 Pyrinomonadaceae bacterium
CGATTATGAGGGCGACGACGTCGCGCAGCGTTATCCGGATTTGAAATTCGATAAACAACTGACTTTCGATAAGCTGACGGACGTTTATCACGGCGCGGTCGCGCACGACGAAGACCAGCCCGCTCACCTGCACGTTCTGGACACGGAAATCTGCGCCACGCGGTGCGCCGAAGAATACGGCAATCCGTGCCAGCGTTTTTGCCCGGCGGCGGTTTACGAAATGGAGCATAGCGACAAAACCGGCAGGCGCGAGCTGAAAATCAATTTTTCAAACTGCGTCCACTGCAAAACGTGCGACATCTCCGACCCGTATCAAATCATCAACTGGGTGACGCCCGAAGGCGGCGGCGGTCCGAACTACAAGGGAATGTAAATTAATGCAAAATGGAAAATGGAAAGTGCAAAATGAAGAAAAGATTTAATCCTGAGTTTTAAATCCTAATATTTTCCACTTTCCATTTTCCGTTTTCCGTTATTTAAGGGAATATAATTTGCTCTGACTTCGTTTTCGTGTGGGTTTTGTAACGAAACAAGACACAATTTTATTAAAGGAGAATAAAACAATGTCAATTCCGAATAACGATGAAGTCGAAGGCAAATTTGACCAGGCGAAAGGTAAAGTGAAAGGCACGGTCGGCAATCTCATCGGCGACAAACAGATGGAAGTCGAGGGCGAAGCCGACGAAACCAGCGGCGAGACGCAGGAAACCTGGGGCAAATTCAAACGCGGCGTCGGCGATACGGTCGATGCCGTCGGCGACGCGATAAGCAATGCCGGAGACAAAATCAGCCGGTAATATAAACCGAAAAGGCGAAAGATTCGATTTCAGCAAATTGCAATCTTTCGCTTTTTTATTTTAAACTCGCGAAATTAAATTTAGAAAACAGGAAAAAACGGGAAAAGGAAAGTGGAAAATGGAAAATATCGGATTTTTATCTTTTCCGTTTTCCGTTTCCCGTTTTCCGCTTTTAGCGTTTTATGAAGGGCAATCTGTTCATCATCACGTCGCCTTCCGGCGGCGGCAAAGGCACTTTGATTCGTGAAGTCTTGCGAACAGTGCCGAAAGTCGGTTATTCTGTATCTTTTACGACACGCCGCCAGCGCGTCGGAGAGGAACACGGCAAGCATTATTATTTCGTCAGCCGTGAAGAGTTTGAAAAAAAGGCAGCCGAAGGCGAATTTCTGGAATGGGCGAACGTGCACGGAAACCTCTACGGCACGTCCCGCGCGCAGGTCGATAGCGAGCTGAATCTCGGTCGTGACATTATTCTGGAAATCGACGTGCAGGGCGCGGAAATCGTGAAAAAATTAGCGCCCAAAGCGGTCGGAGTTTTTATTCTGCCGCCTTCGTTCGAAGTTTTGCGCGAGCGTCTGACGGCGCGCCGAACCGAAGCCGCCGCCGATTTGCAGATTCGGCTGCAAAACTCGAAGAGCGAGGTCGGTCGCTGGAAAGAGTTCGATTACGTCATCATCAATGACGAGATAACCAGCGCCTCGCAGGATTTGGCGGCGGTTTTTTTAGCCGAGCGGCTCAAGCGCGGCAGGCAGTCGGGAAATATTGAAAAGATTATTAAAACTTTTGAAAATTTGTAGAAAAAGATAAGGAATTATGGCAGAAAATTTAGATAACAACGAAGAAAATATCGACAACGGGGAAACGACCGAAACAACGAAAGTGACGCCGGAAATCGACTCGAAATATCGCCTGATTTTACTGGCGGCGCAGCGCAGCAAGCAATTGCAGAAAGGCGCCAGCCCGCGCGTCGGCGCCGACCCGCGCAAAACGAAAGCGACCCGCATCGCGCTCGAAGAATTCAGGCAGAAAAAAATTCACTTTGAATTTATCGACGAAGAAAAGTAGCGTTTCCGCTATAACTCGTGGTGAATAGTTAAAAGGGAAAGGAAATTAGGAAAGGTTACTGTTCGACGACGGTCATGCCGGTAAATGTCTTTCCGCAGCCGTTGTAACACTGTCCGTAAAATCCTTTTCCTATGACAAATTTCTCCTGTTATTTGGTCGCCGGAAAATTAATTGTTTGGATAAGGAGCCTCCCAAGAAATCCACGCCGACCACGTTGAGCCCCCCCAGCTGGGATAGGTGGTGCTCTCGCAGGTCCATAAATCGTTCTTCAGGTCTATCGCCCAAAGACGCGGGAACCAGAATTGATTGCCGAGCCCGGGGATGTTTTGTACGCTGCCGCTGGCGCCGGTAATTTTCATCACGCCGCCGGAATCGCCCGGCAGGGCAAATGCTGTCCAGTCTGTCCACTGTGCCACCGGCAGGTTCATCGTCATATACATCGTCCAGAGTTTATAATCCCTGTCTATCGCAAAGAGCTGTGTCCTGCCGTCTATCAAAAACATGGAAAAAATCTCTTTATATTTAGTATCGTCCGCCATATATTCTCCTGATTAAAAATTGATTGCCTGTAAAACTTGTGTCGTCATCTTATATTTTTATTTTATTGATGGCAAAGAGATTTTTCCGAAAGGATGAATGAGGAACGCCGAAAGCGTGAACGATGAACCCGGTAGATAGAGTCTGCAATTCATCGTTCACGCTTTTCGCGTTTAGCAGTTTTTTTACTCGACATTCTGCACTTGCTCGCGTATTTTCTCTATCTCGCTTTTTATCGCCAGACCGTTTTCTTTCACAATCAGATTATTGGTTTTCGACAAGATTGTGTTTGCCTCGCGGTTCAGTTCCTGCGTCAGAAAATCCAGTCGTTTGCCGACGTCTTTTTCCTCGCTCAGGATGGCGCGAAATTGTTCGATATGGCTTTTCAGGCGCGTGATTTCCTCGGAAATGTCGATGCGGTCGGAAAGATAGGCGATTTCCTGCGCCAGCCGCGAT
This sequence comes from Pyrinomonadaceae bacterium, assembly GCA_035296345.1. Classification (GTDB taxonomy): domain Bacteria; phylum Acidobacteriota; class Blastocatellia; order Pyrinomonadales; family Pyrinomonadaceae; genus JALZHR01. The sequence continues at coordinate 2,856 of DATHBC010000712.1, forward strand.
TGGTCGAGGTCGATTTGCGCGTCGGTTTTCGCCAGCATCTCGCCGACGCGTTTCGTCAGGCGCTGGCGAAATTCTTCGGCGACGTTGGCGGCTTCTCTTTCGACGGCGGGCAGGCGGTTTTCAATCTCGCCCAAAAGCGAGTTCAAATCGCTGCGCAACGATTCGCCTTCGATGCGCCGCATCGCTTCCAGCTCGTCGAGCGCAATTTCAAAAGCACGTTCCACGCCGCCGGTAAATTCCTCGCTCAAATCATCTTTTTTCGGCTGCAAAACGTTCGGCAGCCGCGCGACGAAGTTCAAATCCGGCTCGCCCGACAGCCGAAATTCTTCCTGCAAATCCCTGAGCGCCGCCAGATAACCGGCAATCAGCGGGCGATTCAGTTCGTAAT
>DATHBC010000713.1:0-2967 GCA_035296345.1 Pyrinomonadaceae bacterium
TGTTTTTGTCAGCCGCCTCTTTTCAATTCCAAATCCACGCGCAAAATCCGCTTTCGGCGGAGAAATCTACGCGGCAGCCGGTTGACGGCACGCGGCTGGAAATGATTGAAGAACTGTCCGAGTCGCTGGCAAACGACCTTTTGACGCTTTCCGTCGCCGTGCGCGACCGCGATTTGTCGCTGACGGCGGAATTTTTTCCCGCCGCGCTCGCCGCCAAACCTTTTCCGTCGCGCCCGGCGGCGACTAAAAATCAGGTGAAATGGGTCGGCTCGCACAACTGGGAAGCAAGGGAAAACGCCGTCGCCGCGCAAAACGCGGCGAATAAGATTTCGCAAAAGGCTTTTTTAAATGACTGGACGGAATTTCTGGCGCATTTTTCCGAAATCGAAGACGTTCGCTTCAAAGTCAAAGAAGCGAATTTCGACGAAAAAGCGCAGGCTGTTCTCGGCGCAAAAGAGCCGACGGCGGTCGTCGGCGCGCTCGGAAAAGCCCGCATCGCTTTCTACGTCATCGGGCGCGACGTCGACGGAAAACGCGAGTGGGCGCGCGGCAGCTTTTTGACAAACGTTCGTTTTGCCCGGAACAAGCACTGGCAGTTTGATTCGTTCGAGCTGGTCGGCTTTGATTCGATGGTCGCCGAAACGGATTTGTTTTCCGAGGTCGCCGTTCCGGCTGGCGTCGGCGTAAATCTGCCTTCGTTCGGCACGGCGGAAAACAGCGGTTTTGTCTGGAACGGCGCGGCGGCAGGCGATTTTAACGCCGACGGCTGGATTGACCTTTTCGTCGTCAGCGCGAATCGCAATTATCTCTACCTGAATGACGGCAGAGGCTCTTTCCGCGACGCGTCCGAAGAAGCCAATATCAGGATTACGACGCGCGGAACCGCGCCGCTCGTTTTCGATTACGACAACGACGGCGATTTGGACATTTTCGTTTCAGCGGTCGGTCAGCAGATTCTTTTGCAGAATACGCTGAAACAAAACGGAAAGCTCGCCTTTGCGGATGTTTCTCTGGAAGCGGGCGTGGCGCGAGAAGCCATCGGTTTTTCAGCCGCGACGGGCGACGTCAACGGCGACGGTCGGCTCGACGTTTACGTCACGTCTTATAATCGCTACGGGCAAATCACGCCGGATTCGTGGTTCCGAGCGACGAACGGCACGCCGAACCTGCTTTTCGTCAGCCAGCCGGACGGCACGTTTCGCGAAGAAGCCGCAAAATGGGGCGTGAACGATAAACGCTGGAGCTACGCGGCGGAATTTGCCGACATCAACGCGGACGGGCGCATAGATTTATACGTCGCCAACGATTTCGGCGAGAAGGCTTTGTTTATCAACAAAGGCGATAAATTCGTCGACGAAGCGGCGGAGCGCGGCGTGCTCGACCCCGGAAACGGCATGGGCGTTTCCTTCGGCGATTACAACAACGACGGCAGGCTGGACATTCACGCTTCGAATATGAGCTCGACCGCCGGAAACCGCATTTTAACCAGGCTTTTCCCGAATTCCAGCGCGAAAGACAACGTTTTGAAAAAGCTCGCCGCCGGAAACAACCTGTTTGAAAACACGGGCGACGGCAAATTTCGCGACGTGACGGCGGAGGTCGGCGGCTTTTCGGGCGGCTGGGCTTGGGGCGGCGGTTTCATCGACTTCGACAACGATGGCTGGGAAGACATCTACACGCCGAACGGTTTTATTTCCGGAAAGTCGATGAAAGACACCTGAAGCCAGTTCTGGCGTCAGGTCGTGACGCAATCGAATGACGGAAAAGATGAAAAAGGCGCGCTGCGCGAAGACCAGAACAAATTGATGTTCGGTCAGGGATTTTCTTTCAGCGGCTACGAGCGCGACCCGCTCTATTTGAATTTAGGAACAAAGAAATTCGTCGATATTTCGGGCGTTTCCGGGATTGACTCAATCACGGACGGGCGCGCCGGAGTTTTCGCCGATTTCGACAACGACGGCGATTTGGACGTTTTTTCGACGACGATTCAGAATCAGGCGCACCTGCTTTTCCGCAACAACGTCGGGCAGGACAACAACTTTTTGAGAATCGCGCTGGAAGGCAGCCGAACGGGGCGCGACGCTTTCGGCGCGGTCGTGCGCGTGAAAACCTCAGCCGGAATCCTGACGAAAATCAAATCGGGCGGCTCCGGCTTTATCTCGCAGCACGACCCGCGTTTATTATTCGGTCTGGGCAAAGACCGGAAAGCCGAATGGATTGAAGTGACGTGGGCGAACGGCAAAGCCGAAAAGTTTGAAGCGGATGCGGCAAACGCCGGCGCGACTTTGCTTTTACGGGAAGGCGCGGGAAAAGCGCAGCCGGTGGAACTGGCGAAAGCGAAACTGCCGAATCCTTTGACGAAAGCGGAAATATTCGCGCGCGGCTTGAAAATCGAAATCGGAAAGCCGCTGCCGGATTTCGCTCTGAAAACGATGAACGGCGCGAGCAGCTCGGCACTGAAACAGCTCAAACGCGGGCGCGGCACTTTGATTAACGTCTGGGCGACGTGGTGCATTCCGTGCGCGAAGGAAATGCCGGAACTGGAGAAGATGCGCGCGCCGCTGGCGGCTCGAAACATAGACATAATCGGCATCAACGTCGATACGGAAGCTAACGCTCCGGTTAAAAAATACGTTGCCGAAAAGCGTGTTTCGTACCCGATTCTGCTCGGCGGCGTTCCGGCAATCGAACGGCTTTACGCGACCGACGAGTTAAGCGTGCCGCTTTCGATTCTGGTCGACGAAAAAGGCATCGTCAGGGATTTGATTCCGGGCTGGTCGGCGGAAACGCAGAGGAAATTCGCTCAATTAACCGGCGCTGCCGCTGAAACGGTTAAAACCTCGTCGCCTTTAAGAAACCGCACGACAAACAAACAGCGCTGAGTCGTCTTTCACAAATCAGGAACGCAGGGTAAAAACTTTGCGGCGGGTTTGCGCGGGCGGGCGCGGCAGACTAAGCCGGGCTTAC
>DATHBC010000714.1:0-3062 GCA_035296345.1 Pyrinomonadaceae bacterium
GAAAATGCCGCCGCCGGAATTCGTCGTGCTGCCGCTGATGACGCGGTTGTTTGAAATGGTGCTGTTGTTGATGACGAGCGTGCCGTTCAGCGCGCTGATGCCGCCGCCTTTGACGGCGCTGACGCTGGTAATTTCGTTGTCCGTGATATGACAGCCGTCGATGGTCAAGCTCGCGTTCGATTCGCTGTGGATGCCGCCGCTGCGAGCGTTTGCGCCGAAAGTTCTGCCGCCGGTGACGGTCATTCCTTTTAAAATCACGCTTGCGCCGCTGACTGTAAAAACGCGGAAATTGACTGAAGACGCCGGATTGCGGCGGACGGTCAGGAGATTCGCTCCCTTGCCGTTAATCGTCAGGTTTTTGCTGATGATGAGTCCCTGCAAACTCGCCGCGTCAGACAAAGTAATGATTTGCGGAGCGTTGAAGAGAGAGGAAAACTCGATTGTGTTTCCCGTTCCCGCCGCGGCAATCGCTTCGCGCAATGTACAGTCTGAATCACACGCTCCGACTGTCGTATCGGCTGGATTCGTCACGATTAAAGCCGCGGAAGTCTCAAAAGCGCCGATGTCCGAACCGTCGCCGCCCGCGGCGTTGGCAATCGTTAAATTTTCGACCGGTCGGACGCTGCCGCGCTGGTCGGTTGTCAGGCTCGAACTGTTTCCCTTGTCGATTGCCGGCGAATTGGGCTGTGGGCGATGAGTCGGAGTTGCGCCGCCGTTGCTGCCGAGAGGGTCGAGCAGCGGATTTAACGCGGCGGAAGAAGTGCCGGTCTGGTCGCCGGTCTGGTTAAATCTCGTCAATATGCCGGGATTGCCGATGAAGTTGTAACCCTGTGAAGTTACTTCGTCGAAAGTATTGCCCATAGCCGCGACTATATCCGGCATAGCTGCGTTATTCCGGTTGGCGGCGACGATGGTGCTGCGAAAATTCACCGCGCCGGATTGCACCCGAATGCCTCCGGCGCTTCCGGCTCCAACCGCCCCGTTGTCGGTGATGGTCGAATTCGTAATGGTCGATACGCTGGAGCTAAGCGCAAAAATCCCGCCCGCGCCCGATTCTCCGCCGTTTCTGACATTCCCTGAAATCGTCGAGTTGGTGATGGTCATTACACAATAGTAATTATCGACTCCGCCGCCCGCGCCGTCGAAACCGGCATCGTGAGACGTATTATCGGAGACGGTGCTGTTAACGATGTGTAATCCCGCGTCCTCGATTTCGCTAAGGCTGCTGATGCCGCCGCCGCCCGCGGAGGAGGTGTTCCCGGTGACGTGGCAACCGTTAATCGTCAGAGTGCTGTTGAAAGCCGAAATACCTCCGCCGCGACCGTTGACGCTGCCGCCGGTAATCGTCATCCCCGACAAATTAACCCGCGCGCCGACAATTTCGAAAACGCGGAACAGCGGGGCTGAGGAAAGGCGGCGAACTGTCAAAAGATTCGCGCCTTTGCCGGTGATTGTCAGATTTTTATCAATCAGCAGATTGCCGAAACCCGTCTCGCCGAGAAGCGTGATAGTCTGCGGCGAATCGAATAAAGGTGAGGCGAATACTATCGTATCGTCAGGCGCAGCCGCGTAGATTGCTTCTCTCAGAGAGCAATCGGCATTGCACGAATTGTCATTCGTGTCGGCAGTTTTCGTCACCGTCAGGGTCGCTGCCTGCGCCGTGAAAACAGTCGCCGCCAGACAAAAAACAATTGTCAGAATTCTGTTCGTTAATAAAGTCAAAAATATCGGCATGTTAGTCTCCTCTGAAATTTCTTTTTAGCGGGTGAGCAGTCCGTTCAGCTCAAATCGTTTAAGATTCCGGGCTTTTTTCGCCGTCAATTAATGGATTCGGCTCGTCGCGCAAAACCGTCGCCAGCGAAGGCAGGCAAACCATCACCGAGCCTGTTTCGGTTTCCGTGAAATGAATGCTGCCGCTTTCGACCAGCCGAAACACGGTGCGGCAGTTTGTCTCGAATACGGCGGCTGCCTGCTCGCAGGAAAGCATCGCCTGGCTGCAGGCGGGGCAAAAAACCGGCTCGACGAATGGCGACTGGCGGACGATAAATCGCCGGTTGGTCGAAACAAAAATCTCTGTTTTGCGTTTGATTTCCATTTGTTCTGGATTAAAATCTTTACTGTTTTAATTAGTGTTCGCGAATGTCGGGGATGAAATTAACAGTCCGCGGGAGAAAAAGTCCTGATTCCGAAGCGGAAATTTTCGGATAATTTCGGATAGAGGTGAAACTGCTGCAATCAGACGGGTTATATGAATTTGGAGAATTTCGTCTCGACCTCAGAACGCGTCGGCTGCTGCGCGGTAACGAAATTGTTTCGCTTACTCCGAAGGAATTTGAGCTGCTGCTTTTTCTGGTCGAAAACGCCGGGCGAGTCGTGGAAAAGGAAGAGCTGCTGGAAAAACTCTGGGCGGACACTTTTGTCGAAGAAGGAACATTAACCCGCTACGTTTCGTGGCTGCGAAAAAAACTCGCCGACAATAGCGGCGGAACCAACGACAGATTTATCGAAACGCTTCCGAAACGCGGCTATCGTTTTCTGCCCGCCGTCACGAAAATCGACGACGCTTCTCCGGCGCTCATTGTCGAGGAAGAAACCACTCAGCACATCACTATCGAAGAAACAATCACGTTTGAAAATGCGGAATCACAAATCGCGCCGCTAGACCGGCAAGCCTTAAACGCCGGAAACCGGCTTTCTAAAACTCCGGTTTCCGGCTTGCTGCCGGAGGCGAAAAAGCCGCGTCGAAAGTTTAGACTCCGGCACGCCCTCGCTTTAAGTTTGGCGGGGCTGGCAATAATAAATTTCGCCCTTTATCAGATTTATTTCCGGCGACCCGAAACGAAATCCGTTTTGCCAGGTAAAATCGCGCCGTTTTCCGGTTTTACGGGACGCGAAGACATGCCCGCGTTTTCTCCGGACGGCAGGCAGATGGCTTTCGCCTGGAACGGCGGCGAAGGCGAGAATCTCGACATCTACGTCAAGCTCATCGGAACGGGCGAGCCGATTCGCCTGACCAACAGCTCGAATGATGAAATTTACCCGACATTTTCGCCCGATAATCG
>DATHBC010000715.1:0-5752 GCA_035296345.1 Pyrinomonadaceae bacterium
GAATGCTCGATGGCGAACATTTTTCCGGTTCTGCCCATGCCGGACTGGACTTCGTCGACAATCATCACGATGCCGTGCTCGTCGCAGATGCGGCGGACGGCGCGCAGGAAACCGAAGGGCGCGGGAACGTAACCGCCTTCGCCCTGCACGGCTTCGACGACGATTGCCGCTACCTCGTCGGGCGGCGTCGTGGTTTTGAAAATACGGTCTTCAATCCACGCGATGCAGTCGCGCGTGATTGTTTCCTCGTCGGTCGGCAGATTGTTGGCGAAATGGCGGAATTTATTCGGGAAGGGAACGTGAATGACATCGAGCGCCTGGCGCATGAAACCGCGCCGCTGCGCCGCTTTGGAAGAAGTCAGCGAAAGCGCGCCGAGCGTTCTGCCGTGAAACGAATTGAAAAACGAGATGAATTTCTGACGGCGCGTGTGATGCATCGCCACTTTCAGAGCGGTTTCGACGGCTTCCGCGCCCGAGTTGGCGAAGTGCGTTTTCGTCTCGCCTTCAATCGGGCAAATCTCGTTCAGCTTCTGCGCCAGCGCGGGCATATGACGGTAGTAGAAATCCGTGCCGCACATATGAATCAGCCTCGACGCCTGTTCGGTAATGGCTTTGACGATTTCCGGGTGACAATGCCCGGTCGAGCAGACGGCGACGCCCGCGTTGCAGTCGAGAAAAACGTTTCCGTCGACGTCTTCAATCCAGACGCCGTAGCCTTTTTCGGCGACCAGCTTATAATCGGGGCGCGGGTAAGAAGGGGTCACAAATTGGCGGTCGGCTTCGACGATTTCTCTGCCTTTCGGTCCGGGCAGCTCGGTTTTGATAATCGGTTTCTGTAGTTCGGTTGCTGTTGGTGTCATAAATAATTTCTCCTCAAAATTCTATTGATTGCTGGGGTGGCGGAAAACTCTCGCCGGTCGGATGGATATGAAAAGCCGTATAAAAACGGCGCTGTACGTCGAAAGATTCGTTAGGGAGAAAAATTTAGTCGCCCGCGAAAAGATTCGGGCGCGTCACGACGGGTCTTAATTTGGCGATTGAGCGCGGCGTCATACTGCTTCTGTAGCTGGAAAGAATTACGCAAACAATATAACAGAACTATCCGGAACTGCCAAATTTTTGCTTTGCACAGGGCGCAGGCGTAAACTGAAAATATGCAAAGTCCGAAAAAACACACGAATCATTTAATCAATGAGACGAGTCCTTATCTGCTCCAGCACGCGCATAACCCGGTCGATTGGTATCCCTGGGGCGAAGAAGCCTTCGCCAAAGCGCGCGCCGAGGACAAGCCGCTTCTGGTCAGCATCGGCTACTCGGCGTGTCACTGGTGTCACGTGATGGAGCACGAATCGTTTGAAGACGAGCAGACCGCCGCCGTCATGAACGAGCATTTCGTCAATATCAAGGTCGATATGGAAGAACGCCCGGACGTGGACAGGATTTATATGAATTACATCCAGTTGACAACCGGACACGGCGGCTGGCCTATGAATGTTTTCATCACGCCGGATAAGGTTCCGTTTTTCGGCGGCACATATTTTCCGCCCTCGCCGCGCTACAATATGCCGAGCTGGCAGCAGGTTTTGGTGAGCGTGGCGCAGGCATACCGCGATAAACGCGAAGAGCTGATGCACTCGGCAAACGAAGTTTTGGGCGAGATGCGCCGGGTCGGGCAGGCTGATTACGGCGCGGGAAGTCTGAGCTTAGACCAGTCGGACGCGGCTTTTTTGAGCTTCTCGCGCTCGTTTGACGCGACGAACGGCGGTTTCGGGGGCGCGCCGAAATTTCCGCCTTCGATGTCCCTGGAATTCTTATTGCGATATTTTTACCGCACCGGAGACGAAAAGGCGCTGGAGATGGTCACGCAAACCTGCACTAAAATGGCGCAAGGCGGGATGTATGACCAGCTCGGCGGCGGCTTTCATCGCTATTCGGTCGACGCCGTCTGGCTCGTGCCTCATTTTGAAAAGATGCTGTATGACAACGCGCAGCTCGCGCGCGTTTACCTGCACGTTTATCAGATTACGAAAGACGAATTTTATAAACGCATCGCCGTCGACACGCTCGGATACGTCAGGCGCGAGATGTTTGACGCGGCGAAAGGCGGGTTTTATTCGACGCAGGACGCTGACAGCGAAGGCGTGGAAGGAAAGTTTTTCGTCTGGACGCCGCAGGAAATCGAGGAAATCCTAGGCGACGAGCGAGACGCCCAGATTTTTAATTTTTATTACGACGTTTCCGAAGAAGGGAATTTTGAAGAAAAAAACATCCTGAACGTCAATTACACAATCGAATCGACCGCCGGAGCTTTGAAAATTTCGGAGGCGGAACTCGAACAAACTCTGGAGCGCGGCAGAGCGAAGCTTTTTGCCGAAAGAGAAAAACGCATAAAACCGTTTCGCGACGAAAAAATTCTGACCGCCTGGAACGGTTTGATGGCGGCGACCTTCGCCGGAGCGAGCGCGATTCTGGAAACGGACGAATATCTGGACGTCGCGCGCCGCAACGCCGATTTTATCCTGGAAAATCTGCAAAAAGACGGCTACCTGCTCAGAACCTACAAGGACGGCAGAGCGAAGTTAAACGCTTATCTTGAAGATTACGCGAATTTTACGGACGCGCTCGTCGAACTTTACCAGGTGTCGGGCGAGACGAAATATTTGCGGGAGGCGCGGCGGCTGGCGGATTTGATGATTACCGAATTCTGGGACGAAAGCGGCGGCGGTTTTTTCTTTACGGCGAACAATCACGAAGAGCTTGTCGTGCGCAGCAAGGATTATTACGATAACGCCACGCCGTCGGGAAATTCGGTCGCGGCTGACGTTTTGCTGAAGCTGGCGAAACTGACGGGCGAGGAAAAATACGAGAGTCTCGCCGTGACGGTTCTGCGTCTGGTCGCGTCGCAGATTCGACGTTACCCGAACGGTTTCGGGCGCGCTTTATCGGCGCTGGAATTTTATCTGAATCCGGCGAAGGAAATCGTCATAACCGGCAAAAAAGGGAACGAGCTGGAAAGGGAACTCTGGCGTGAATACGTGCCGAATAAAGTGGTTGTTTTAAATGAGGGCGGCAATGAAGCCGAAGACGCCGAAATCATTCCGCTTTTGCGGGAAAGAAAAATGATTGATGCAAGACCGACGGCTTACGTCTGCCGCAACTTTACCTGCCGGAAACCCGTGACCAGCGCCGAAGAATTGCGCGAGCAATTGCTTGCGACCTGAAACGGCGGCGAGGCGACAAAAAGAAAATTACCCGAAAATAAAAAAGCACGCCGCCTGTCGTCAAGCAGCGTGCTTTTTCCAAATATAAAAAAAGCTGACTATCTGTTGTTAGCGGTGTTTCCAGTGGGTCTGTTGCCGCCATTGGTGTTGCCGCCGTTCATATTGCCGCGATTCATGTTGCCGCCGTTCATATTGCCGCCGGTCACGTTGCCGCCGTTCATGTTGCCGCCATTGGTATTGCCGCCAGCCGGCGACATCGTTGCCATCGGAGTTGCGGTATTCATCGGCGACGCGTTGTTAGCCCCGTTTCTGGCGTTATTTCCCGTATTGTTGCCGGTATTGCCCCCGTCCGACCCGCAAGCCAAACCCAGAGCGGCAACCGCCAAAAGTGCTGAAAGAGTTAAAGTCTTTTTCATTAAATTAAATTCTCCTGTCTTCTCAAAATATATTTTGCGTTTACAGCTTCTAGAAGCCGTTTCCTGACACATTATCTAGGAACATTGGACAATATAATTATCTAGCCTTTTATAGTCAACCTAATACAAGTGAAAAGAATCCTTTTTGCCTACTTTTTTTTCATATTCACGAAAAAATATTAATTAACCGGAAAAAAGACCGGAATCGGCGCGGTTTCTGAAAAACAGGTATTGACTTATTTTAATGCAAAAAGTTATCTTCAAATGAGGGATATTTTTCCCCGCAAGTCACTCGCAAATCCTCCGCCTGCTTTTCCCTTTATGAAAATCCCCGAATTTCCGAAATTTAAAGATAAATACCACTCCGCCGGCAGCTACCTGATTTTGCCTCTGGTTTCGGTGCTGGCGCTGGTGGCGACTTTTCTGGTTTCGAATTTAAGCCTTTTGTTCGAACTGAAAACCGCGATTTTTCTGTCGATTACTTTTTCATATCTGGCTTTTTGCCTGCTGCTTTACATTCGCGAAGCCAAAACCAATCAAAACGCTGCGGCGGGCATTTATACGGAGGAGACGGAAGAAAAGCTGCTCGCGCTGGAAGAAGCCAGCATGTTTTTCGGCGCGTCGCTCAAACCGAGCGAGATGTTTCGCCTCGTCGCCAGCCGCATCAACGAATTGATTCCCTTCGCCTCGTGCGTTTTGTTTCTGCCGGACGCGGACAACGCGCACTTGTGCGCCGCGCAGGCGGTCGGCGAAAAAGCCGAAAAATTCGACGGGCTGAGGCTGGCTTCAAATGAATCTCTAGCGTGGAAAACTTTTTTGAGCGGCGAAATCCGGACGGCGGGAAATCTTTTGTTTGAAAAAGATTTTATCGCTCCGGAAATTCTGGAAACTTTGAAAAGCGCCGTCAGCGTTCCGCTCAGAAACGAGGCGGAAGTTTTCGGCGTGCTGATGCTTTACGCAAACCGGGAAAAGGCTTTCGACAAAAAGTCCGTCGAGCTCATCGAAGCGGTCGGCGCGCGGATTTCGCCGCTTTTCCTCAGCTCGATTGCCTTCGAGCGCAATCTGGAAAACGCTCTGACCGACAATCTGACGAGTCTGCCGAACGAGCGCGCCTTTTACCTGGTTCTGGAAAATCAAATCGCCGAATCGCAGCGATTTCGCGAGCAGCGACCGCTCGCCGTTTTGTCGATTGACATTCAAAATTTCGACGAGATAAATAAAAGATTCGGACACGCGCGCGGCGACCAGATTTTAAGCTACGCCGCGAAAATGATAAAAGGACAGCTCCGACAGATGGATTTCCTGTCGCGCTCGACCGGCGACGAATTTCTCGCCGTTCTGCCGACCGCCTCCGAGGAAATCACCGAAATCATCATCAACCGCATCGGCAAAGCCTTCGCTTTAAGCCCGTTCGAACTGACGAAAAGCGAGCGCGAATTCATAAAATTAAATTTCGGCTGCGCTTCATTTTTAAAAGACGGCGAAACCGCGCCGGAACTTCTGCGCGCCGCCAATCTTAAAAAACAACAAGCGAAAAAGTCCGGCAAAAGCTCGATTCTCTGGTTCCCGCGCGAATACGTTAATTAACTGAGAACTGAGAAGTGAGAACTGAAAAAAGCCGTCAGCCGTCAGCCGTCAGCTTTCAGCTTTTAATTCGCAGTTTTCAGTTCTCAGTTCTCAGTTCTTAGTTCTCAGTTGATTCTTCAATTATTTTCGCCGTCCATTTGCTTTTCGGATAACGGGTTTTCAGGGTTTTACTTATTTTCTCGCGCAGCTCCTCATTGTTACCGCAGCCGTATTTTGTCCAGCCGTTTGCCTTGTAGGTAATGTAGAGCATTTCCGGAACGCGCTTGTCGGCGGGGGCGAGACGCTGCCATTCGAGGACGGTTTCGGCTAAAAATCTCGGCGCGTCGCCGAGTTGTTTTAATTTTGCGCGCTCGGCTTGCGCGGCGTCGCTCTGCGCTTTGGCGAGAAACGACGGGCGGGCGGGCAGCCGGAAGCCGACTTTCTCGCCGCTTTCGTCGTATTCGGAATCATAGGGCGTGCACCACCAGTCGTCGGAATCGAACTCGCCGAATTCGTTGTCGGTTTTGCCCATTCCGCTTTCGATAATCG